>CAYRAC010000607.1:0-3118 GCA_964422045.1 uncultured Steroidobacteraceae bacterium | reverse complement strand
AGGCTCAACGCCTTGGCGACCTTGCCCATTTCGCTGTCGGGATCTTGCGCGAGCTCGATAATGTGCGTCGCCACGCCCGGTGGCGAGGGGAAATTCACAGTCTTACGAAGATGAGCCTCGATCTCGGGATTCACGCGCCGCGCTCCAACCGGTCACTACGGATCCATATCCGCATATTGTTAGATAGCGTCCGCGCAGACGGGAACTTGAGCCTTTAATTGAGTTTAATCGGCGCCGCGGCGCCACCAGAAGCGCAATCCCCTGAACAGCAAATACAGGCCATAAGGGCCGAGCAAGACCACCCAGGATGCGATCGACGCCTGTTCCAGCCCGTGGAACAGGCTGTGATACAGACGTCCGAGGCTCGCCCCCTCGTAGCGCCCGAGGGTTGCGGCACCCACGTAGAAGATCAAGACCGGCAGCAGGCCGACGCCGATCAGGAGCCCGAACGCCGCCAGCGCCACTTCCACCGACCAGGGACTCGATAGCCCGATCCGTTGCAGAATTCTGTTAATAGACATGCGCCGGCGATTGTAAACGAATCCGGCCGCGGACCGTGCCGCGCTGTAGAATCGGGGCATGCGACCTTGGACCCCTCAAACGTTGTATGACGCGAAGCCTTGGGCCCTCATCAGTATCGGCGTGATATTGGCGATCGGAATGATGCTGTGGTCGCTGTCGGCGGGACTGTGGACCGTCTGGCGCGGCCTGTTGTGCTTCGCCGGCGCCGCCCTGGCGATCGTCGGCGGCGCCATTCTGCAATTGCGCCAAGATTACCGCGCCCGTAGCAAATGGCGGCGAGACGCGCCTCCTTGATGCGCACGGCCGTCGTCGGCGTCGGCTACTTGGGCCGATTTCACGCGCAGAAATATGCGAGCTTGCCGAACTCGCACCTGGTAGGCGTTGCCGATCCCTCGTCGCAGGCGCGCAGCGCGGTTGCGGCAGAATTGGGCGTCGCGGCGTATGCCGACTATCGCGAATTGCTGGGACACGTCGATGCGGTGAGCATCGTCACCCCGACTCCGTTGCATTTCGAAGTGGCGAAGGATTTTCTCGATGCGGGCGCGAGCGTTCTGGTCGAGAAGCCGATGACGGTCACAGTCGAGGAAGGCGAGGCGTTGATCGGGTTGGCGCGCCGTGCCAACCGCGTCCTGCAAGTCGGCCACTTGGAGCGCTTCAATGCCGCCGTCCAGGCGGTTCAGCCGACGTTGACGGTGCCGCGTTTCATCGAGTCGGCGCGGCTCGCGCCCTTCAAGTACCGAGGCACCGACGTCGACGTGGTGCTGGACTTGATGATCCATGACATCGACTTGATATTGAGCATCGTACGCTCACCGGTGGTGGCGGTGGATGCAATCGGCAGCAGCGTATTCTCGCGGGAAGTCGATATCGCCAATGCGCGCCTGCGTTTCGCCAACGGCTGCGTGGCGAACGCCACCGCCAGCCGCGTGAGCTTGAAGACCGAGCGCAAGCTGCGCCTATTCCCGGACGATGCGTACCTGTCGCTCGATTTGCAGCAGAAGGTGCTGACGGTGATCCGCAAGGGCAGCGGCGTCGGCGCGGATGGCATGCCCCAGGTTGCCATCGAAGAGAACAGCTACGAGCAAGGCGATGCGCTCAAAGACGAGATCACGGCGTTTCTCGAGTCGGCCGCCACCGGCAGCGCGCCCGCGGTGAGCGGCGAGGAGGGACTCCTGGCGTTGCGCACAGCGGTGAGCATTGCCGAGCAAGTGGCGCGCTCGCGGCGGCAGTTCTCCTAACGCGCAGGGGGTGTAGGCGCCGGCGGTGGCGAAAGTGGCGCGCTCGGGGCCGCTGTGCCGGGCACTGCTGCGCCGGGCGTCACCGGGCCCGGCAGCGCGCCGGGTTCGTGGTCGGTGATGGTCACCCGATCCACCAGGAATCGCGTGTCGGCAAAACAGTTGGTCGGGATTCCAGGGTGCTCGGTGTAGTGCAGCTGCACGCGACGGCCCACGGCCTTGGTCAATTCGGCTGCAACCGCCGGGTCGCGCACGCTGAAGTCCCACAATTGCGGCGAAACGCCGGCCCCCATGTACTGGCCGCCACCGTAATAGAGTGCGATTTCCCCTTCCCGGGTTTTGCAAAACCAGCCACGGCGCACGAATTTCTGCAACACGCCGGCGCGCTCGCCGTCGGCGTAGGCCCACGACAGCGTAAGCCAGGTCCACAGGCCGCTGCCGGCAATGAAGAGCAGCAGCAACACCAACAGCCATCGGCCGAAACGGCCCGAACCTGTCCTCACCGGGGCACCCGAAGTATCGATCCGCGACATGAGTGGTCAACGCCTTGCACCGGCGCAGCCGGCCGGCGCTCAAGATCATAGCCGACTCCATGACGCTTCCCTAGCCCACGCAAACGGACGGGCTAACTGCCGATCTCAATGATCTGGTTAAGGCTTTCGCAAGCGCGGAGGTACGAACTCTCGGGTACTCTCCTGAGAGGATGGGCTTTCGCATTTCTGGCTCGCCAATCGAATGACTTGGGCTGATGGCTGAGGATATAACCGGCCACACCCTTTGGGCCGATGATCTTCACTGCAAAAGGATTGGTTTCGTTATACGACGCTGGGGTCATCGGCAGACCTATGACTATCCCGGTTCTCTCATTGAACTCTCGAGGCGACAGAACGACCAAGGGATGTACGTCCTTCATCTCGCGGCCGGCTTGAGGATTACAATCAATCCAGATCATGTCGCGCCGGTCTGGGCACCATGATTTCCGGGCGGCCACTAGAGAGCCTCAATTCCGATTGGGCGAGTGGGCATGACCTCGCCACCATGCAGCGCCGGTTCAAATGCAGCCAGCTTCTGCGCGAGGGTCAGCTTGGGCTCACCGATTGCCTTGACCAGAACGTTCGAGTCCTGAGCGGATACTTCGACCGGTTGTCCGACTCTAAAACGAGCCGACCGCGCCACTGCCGCGGGAATCCGCACGGCGAGGCTGTTTCCCCATTGCTGCACGGTTAGCGTTGCACTTTTGGACATGTTGATCTCCGATGTATAAACAAGTTTATACATGGGGGTTCAATTGTCAATTACAGCCACTGGCGTCGGCCAGGTCACGTTCGGCTTGCGGACGCAGCCGGACCTCTACGGTCGTG
>CAYRAC010000606.1:0-3119 GCA_964422045.1 uncultured Steroidobacteraceae bacterium | reverse complement strand
ACTTGCGCAGCAAATAATCGAACACGACGGCTTCGGGCTTCATCATCCGGACGTCGCCCGAGATGACGATCCCGGTGAACAGGTCCCAAAATCCGTGCCGCTCGCGCAGATGCGTATAGATCGAGGTCGGCATATTCGACAGGCAGAAAAGCGTCACGCCTCGCGAATGCAAGCTGCGCATGAGTCGCACGGTGGCGGATTTCTCGACCAAGGACTCGCGAACGCTGTCCATGATATTCGCTGCCTGGTTCTTCGGCAGGCCGGTGCGCGATTCGATGCGGTCGATCATCTGAAGTTCAGTGAGCGCGCCGCGATCGAACAGCTGCCAATCCGGATGACCAAATACGTCCTTTTTGAAATTCTCGCGCAGCGCGGCGTCGGGTTGAAAGCGCGCAACGATCTGGTCCGGGTTCCAATCGAGCACCACGCCGCCCAAATCGAAAATCACATTGCGAATGGCGGTCACGGGGACAATATTAAGGGAATCTGCACGCGGTTGTCGCACCGAGCAATTCGAATCGCTCAAGGATTGCGTGGCTCGCTCATCGAGCGCCAAGTCATGCCGCGTCGGTCGCGGACAAATCGGAACCCATCAGCTTGGTGAATTCGCGGGCGGCGATGGCCGGGCGAAAATAGTATCCTTGTCCTTCGCCGCAGTTCTGGCTCTGCAGCGCCAGGAACTGCGCCCGTGTTTCCACGCCCTCCGCGACGACTCGCAAATGGAAGCTTCGCCCGAGGTTGATCACCGCACTGACGATTTTGCCATCATCGGCGTTCGTGCACAGACCGTGGACGAATGATTTGTCTATCTTGAGCGCGTCGATCGGGAATCTGCGCAAATAGCTCAAACTCGAGTAACCCGTGCCAAAATCGTCGAGGGTGAGCTGAATGCCCATATCTCTGAGTTCTTTCAGCACGCCGACGGTTGATTGTGGATCTTGCATGAGTGCCGTCTCGGTCAATTCGAACTCCAACCACGACGGCTCGGCACCGGTTTCCTGAAGAATCGCCCGCACATGCTCGACGAAATGCTTCGAGCGAAGTTCTACGGCGGAAATATTCACGGCAATGGGAGTTGACGGTAAACGGGCGTCCTGCCAAATGCGGGCCTGTATACAGGCCTGGCGCAGCACCCAGCGGCCGATTGGAACGATGAAGCCGCATTGTTCGGCGATCGGTATGAATTCGCCGGCGCAAATGAGTTCGCGCTGCGGCAGTCGCCATCGTATCAACGCTTCGACGCCGGTCAGCATTTCGGTGACCAAATCTACTTTGGCCTGATAGTGCAGTACGAACTGCTGCCTTTCCAGGGCATGGCGCAGACCGCTCTCGATGGACTGTCGCTCGAAGGCGCGCTCATTCATGCTGGGCTTGAAGAATTGGAAGTTGTTTCGTCCGTTATCCTTCGCGTGCAACATCGCAATATCTGCATTCTTGATGAGCGTATCCGCGTCGCTACCATCGTCCGGATAGACGCTTATTCCAACACTCAAGGTTATTTGAAGATTGTGCCCGCCGATATGGTGGGGTAAGGCGCCGGCAGAGATCAGTTTTTGCCCGCTGAAGGCGGCATCATCGGCGTGCGCGATGGAAGACAGCAGAATCACAAATTCATCCCCGCCCTGGCGGCTGACTGTGTCCGAGTCGCGCACACAGCTCACCAGCCGCGCCGCGATGGACAGCAGGAGTTCGTCCCCAACAGCGTGTCCCAAGGAGTCGTTGACGTGTTTGAAACGATCCAGATCGACAAATAACACCGCTAGTTTCAGGTGACTGCGACGGGCCGCAGCGATAGCTTGGGAAAGCCGGTCGTTGAGCAATAAGCGATTTGGCAGATCCGTCAGATAATCGTGTTGTGCGAGGTGCGACATCTTTTGTGATATCGCTTGCGCCTGCGTGACATCGTGGAAAACCATGACCGCGCCAGTCACGCGGCCGGCACGGTCGTGGATGGGTGCAGCGGAATCTTCAATGGCCAACTCGACCGCATCGCGCCGGATCAGCCTGCTGCCGGAGGCAAGCTTAGCCGCACGATTCGTTTGGACTACCGTAGTCATCGGACTCAAGATACAGTGTGCGTCTGTGTTGTCGACGATCTGGAGCACTTCATCGATCGGCCTGCCGATCGCCTCCGCGGCGGACCAACCGGTAAGCGTCTGCGCCACGGGATTAAGGAAGGTCACGTTGCCGCACATATCCGTGCTGACCACGGCGTCGCCGATCGAGTTGAGCGTCACTTCGGCGCGTTCGCTGGCACTGAATAGCGCTTCGGCATTGGCAGCACGCTCGATCATGTTGCGAACTGCCTTGGGGAGCAAGTAGCTGCCAAGGTCATCTTCGAGAACATAGTCTTGCGCGCCGCGTTGCACGGCCAGCTTGGCGCAATCCTCGCGCGCCACGCTGCTCAGAATGAGGATGGGAACGTCCTGTGCAACCTCCAAGATGGCGTGGAAGGCCTCGAGCCCGTGGCTTTCGGGTAAATCGAGGCTCAACAAAATTGCCGCGAGGCGATCCCGGTGGGGCTCGCGTAAGCGGAGCATTGCGTCCACGCAAAGCCCAACCCACTCGACAGCAAAGAAGCCGTCGAGGCAATCGAGAAGTGAATCTTTCACTAGCGTGGCCTTCTTGGCCTCTGCGTGGATCAGCAAAATCGCTCTGGGCATTCCACGGTCCTTGGGGATTGAGCGTAACTTAACGCATATCCGCAAGTCGCCGTCCGTCTGTTAGCGCACATGGAATGGGTGTTGCCAACGCACCTTACCCGCAGTTAGTGGGCGCGCGGCACTGAGTTTCAGGGTTACACCGATGGATCAGAAGCGCCGCGAGACCGTGACGGACCAGGTGCGGGGCAGCGATGGAACCCCATCGAGGGTCCACGGCTGCAGCAGCGTATTCTGATAATAGAACTTGTTGGTCACGTTCTTGACCGCGGCCCTCACGGACCAATCGCCCTGGCGATCCCCACCGAGCGGTGCGGACCTCCACGTCAGTTGCGCATCCAGCAAGCCGATTGCCGGTGTCGCGTTGGGATACGGTGAGGGCGAGGCCGTGTTGGTGGGTGACGAGTTGGGAGAGTCATTCCACACGAGTGACTTGTAGTTGTAATCCAAGCGAGGCGT
>CAYRAC010000605.1:0-3143 GCA_964422045.1 uncultured Steroidobacteraceae bacterium | reverse complement strand
CATCTGCAAGGCATCGCGCTGCGGCGCCGGCATCGCTCCCAACAAGCCCCGAACTTTTTCCGCCGCGCGCGAGCGATCCGCGTCGCCCGCCAAATCGGGGGCAACCGAGACCACGCAATCTTCAATATCAGTTTCCGGACGCCGCTTACGGAGGGAGTCAATCGCGCGATTGCGGGTGATTACGGCCAGCCACGCTCCCAGGCTGCCGCGCGCGGCATCGAACGCTCCCGGATTTCGCCACAGTTGCAGGAACACCTCCTGCAACACGTCTTCCGCCGCTCCCGCCTCGCCCAATACACGCAAAGCAACCGCATACACTACGGACGAATAGCGGTCGTAGAGCACCGCCATCGCGCCCTGGTCGCCCGACTTCAAGGCCGTTACCGTGGCCAGATCGGGCGAAATCACTTGTCCTTCGGAACTCGACAATCGCTGTCTTCTTCCTGTTAAAGGTACGTTACACAACTCCAGCCGGATTGCTGCCGTTTCTGGTGCGAACGCTAACCCCGACCGCCAAGGTTACTACAAGTTACGATCAGGCGCGCAAGAGCAGTACGAAGGAATCTAAAATGGCTAAATGCTGACTGCGAATTGCTGACTGCTTCTCTCACTGGCTCAGCTTGATCGCCAGCTGCCGCTCCGGCGGCGTCATCTCGCTCCACAATTTGTTCAAGTCAGTTTGCAGCGAATTGTTGTCCGGATCTTTGCGCAACGCAATGGCGAACCAGCGATAGGCAGTCGGCAAATCGCGCGGCGTGCAGAGTCCTGCTGAATAAAGCGCTCCAAGCGAGATCATGGCCTTGGCATTCGACTGATTTGCCGCCTGCCGCACCATCTTAACGCCGCGATCGCAATCCTGCGGCACGCCGCGTCCGTAAATGTATTTTTCCGCCTGAACTACCACATCGACCGGCTTCGCGGCAGGAGGCTTGGCCAACGCTGCTGTAGGCTTGGTGACAGGTGCCGAATCCGTGTCGTCGGAATTGTCTGCCTCTTCCTCGTTATCGTTGCTTTCGCTGGCCTTGCTGCTCGCGCTTTTCTTTGCGCTCGCAGTTGGAGTCGAAGCACTGCTTCCCGTGTCGGAGGAATTTGCGCTGCTATCGCCGGGAGCCGCAGGATTCTTCGATGGTCCCTTGTCGGCGGTAGAAGTTGCCGATCCGGCTGGCGGAACTTTAGCGCTGGAATCGGAATCCACCGGAATCACGCCATTAGCGTTTGCCCCAGCGCTATTGGCCGGAGTGGCCGAATTCGGACCACTCGCTACCGATGGCGTCGGCGCGCCGGGTGTTCCATTTTCTACCGGCCCTGCCGAAGGAGTAGCTGCATTTCCCTTGTACCCCGGATCCGGGGTGGCAGAATTATTTGAGTTAACATCGGCCGCTGGCGGGGAATTAGCCGCGCTACTCGCACCGCTCAAACTTTTCTTCATGCCGGACATCAGCCAGTCCAACCCCTGATTCCGCCAGCGCAAATAACCCAACCCCACAGCCAGCACCAAAGCGATAGCAATCAAAATAAATTTTCCCGCACCGCTCTTCGGCTCTTCCTCCTCTTCGAGCAGGTAATCCAGGCTGCGCGAGGAAGTTTCAGAGCGCGAACCGTGACCTGAACCTTCGGGGTCAGGCGCCGGCCCCGGTTGATTCAATCCCAGGAACGACGGTCCTGAAATAATCGCTTGGCGCGATGGTTCGGGCTCTCGAGCCGGAACGGGTTCCTGTGCCCGAGGCGGCGCCGCAGCGTCTTGGTGGGATGCGGTTGTCACGCTGGCAACGCGGGGACTTGGATTCATGGGCACCGCCGGTTCCGGCGGTGTGCGTACAGCCGCACTTGGCGGCGCAGGCCCCACAAGCGTTGCCCCGCACATTCCACAAAAGCGGTTCAATCCCGGATTTTCATTGCCACACCGTGGACAGCGCACAATAAACTCCTCGCCTATAGCTTACGATATCGCATGGGAACAGGGCACACCTGCAATCGAAACAAGTTATGAGGCAGGATCGGGCGTCGGTGTTGTCAGGTAATTTCTTCGCCCGACGAACTCCCTCGACTCTGGTCGGGTTTGAGCGCTGAGCTTGAAGACCGCGCCTCGGCTTATGTGGAGCGGGCACTCCTGCCCGCTTTAAGCCACCGCGGCTGAGTGTGGGAGAACAGTTTTGACTTCGTTCCGCCCTCGTCCTACCATGAGCACACTATCGGTCGTATGCATTTCCATCCTGCTTGCGGGAGACGGGATGGCAATAATCGAGTCGGTGCGGGTCCACTACCCAATACTTCAGAAAGTATGATCGGCCAAACCATCTCGCACTACCGCATTCTCCAGAGCCTGGGTGGCGGGGGAATGGGGGTGGTCTACGAAGCCGAAGACCTGAGCCTCGGTCGCCACGTGGCGCTGAAGTTTCTTTCCGACGATCTGGCGCAAAGCGCCGTCGCTCTGGAGCGTTTTCGCCGCGAGGCGCGGGCTGCGTCGGCCTTGAACCATCCCAATATTTGCACCATTCACGAGATTGGCGAGCACGATGGCCGCGCCTTCATCGTGATGGAGTTGCTCGAAGGCATCACGCTCAAGCACCGCATCGCCGGCCGGTCCTTGGAACTCGAAGAATTGATTTCGATCGCACTCCAGGTTGCCGATGCCCTCGATGTGGCGCACTCGGCGGGGATTATTCATCGCGACGTCAAGCCGGCTAATATTTTTATCACCAAGCGTGGCCATGCGAAGGTTCTCGATTTCGGCCTGGCCAAGCTCCTCAAAGGCGAGCACGTATCCGATTCGTTGGCCACGCAAACCGCCGACCGCGCCGATCTTACTTCGGCGGGCAACGCGGTGGGCACCGTCGCTTACATGTCGCCGGAGCAGGCACTGGGCCGCCCGCTCGATGCTCGCACCGACCTGTTCAGCTTCGGCGTTGTGCTCTATGAGATGGCCACCGGTCGCTCAGCTTTCGTCGGTATTACCACCGCCGCAATTTTCGATGGCATTTTGCACGGCGCCCCTGTCGCTCCGGTGTACTTGAATCCTCTGACTCCGCCGGAGCTGGAGCGCATCATCAACAAGGCTCTGGAAAAAGATCCTGAGCTGCGCTATCAGTCGGCCGCCGAAATTCGCGGTGACCTCAAGCGACTCAAACGCGAGACGGATTCCC
>CAYRAC010000604.1:0-3147 GCA_964422045.1 uncultured Steroidobacteraceae bacterium | reverse complement strand
CCAACCCGCGGCCCGTCACACCGCAGCGGCGTAATAATCCGGCGGCCGTCGCGGCGCTAACGGGTCACCACCACCGGGCTGGTCGCGTCCCACGTCAGATACACTTGCTGCTCCCAGGTGATGGCCTCGGCATGGCGGGACGTGTTGGGCTGCGTTACGCGTACGACTTTGCCGGTGGGCAGCTTGACCAGATAAATCGACAGATCGCCGAGATAAGCGATGTCCTGCACCGCGCCGCGCACCACATTGTCGGTGCCTGCCGGCGGCGCGGTGGACATGAAGATTTTCTCGGGGCGCACCGCTGCCCAGACGATGGCCTCCGGCGGCGCACTGATTCCGTGGCTCACGTAGATTATTCCGCCAAGCTCGTCCGAGCTGATCCGCACATGTTCCGGTTCGTCTTCGATGAGCTTGCCTTCGAACATGTTCACGGAGCCGACGAAGTCCGCGACGTATTTCGAGCCGGGGAACTCGTAGATCTCGGACGGCGTGCCGGCCTGGACGATCTCGCCGTGATTCATGACGCCGATGCGGCTCGCCAGGGTCATCGCCTCCTCCTGGTCGTGAGTCACCACCACGAAGGTCACGCCGAGCTTGTCCTGCAGGCTGATGAGTTCGAATTGCGTGTGCTCGCGCAGTTTCTTGTCGAGCGCGCCCAACGGCTCGTCGAGCAGCAGCAGCTTGGGGCGCTTCACCAACGAACGCGCCAGCGCCACGCGCTGGCGCTGACCACCGGACAACTGGTGTGGTTTACGCTTGGCGAAATCGCCCAGTTTCACCAGGTCCAACATGGTCGCGACGCGCTCTTGGATCTCGGACTTGGCGACGCGATCCTGCTTCAGGCCGAACGCCACGTTCTGTTCGACGTTCATGTGCGGAAACAGCGCGTAGGACTGAAACATCATGTTCACCGGCCGCTCGTACGGCGGGACGCCGGTCATGTCCTCGCCGTCGATGAAAATCTTGCCGGCACTCGGGGTTTCGAATCCTCCCTACATGCGCAGCAGCGTGGTCTTGCCGCAGCCCGATGCACCCAACAAGCAGAAGATTTCGCCCTTGTAGATCTTGAGACTGACATCATCGACCGCTTTGAAATTGCCGAACGATTTGCTGACGCGTTCGACTTGAACATAGGGGCGCGCACCCGGATCGTTCCAAGGCGACGCTTTGGCGAGCGCTCCAGCGGATGTCGTCATCGGCTATTGGCCTGTCTTGAATTTCTGCCAGACGCGGGTGATCGCCCGCGTCTGATCGGCCGAATCCGCCAACTGCACGGCAAGCTTCTGGCGCTGCTCGAGCGGCGGGTAGATGCGAGGATCGTCTCTGACGGAGGCCTGCACCAGCGGCTGCGAGGCGAGGTTGCCGTTGGCGTAGCGCTTGAAATTTGAAATGTCCGCGATGACCTGCGGCGTCATGATGAAGTTGAGGTAGGCATAGGCGCTGTCCGCATCGGGCGCGTCCTTCGGGATGGCGAGCATGTCGAACCACAGTATCGAGCCCTCTTTGGGCACGGCGTAGTTGACATCGATGCCCTTGTTCGCTTCGCGGGCGCGGTCACGCGCCTGCATCACATCGCCGTTGTAGCCCACCGACACACACAGATCGCCGTTCGCGAGCGCCTCGATGTACTCGGAGGAATTGATGTTGCGGATATAGGGGCGGATCTTCGCAAGCACCGCCTCCGCCTGCGCCAGATCATCCGGATTTTGCGAGTTGGGATCCTTGCCGAGGTAGCTATAAACGGCGCGCATCATCTCGGCGGGTGAGTCCAGCACGCTGATGCCGCACTTCGCCACTTTCGCGGCCACTGCCGGATCGAACACCATGCGCCAGCTGTTGAGCGGCGCATCCGGCATCAGTTGCCGGACCATTTTTTCATTGTAGCCAATGCCGTTGGTGCCCCAGGTGTAGATGATGCCATGGGCGTTGTCCGGGTCGTGCAACGCGACCTTCGCCATGAGCTGAGGATCCATGTTCTCGAGATTCGGCAGTTTCGACTTGTCGAGCGTCAGATACACGCCGGCCTTGATCTGCCTTTCGAAGTAAGAAGCGGTGGGCACCACCACGTCGTAGCCGCTGCTGCCCGCCAGCAGCTTGGTCTCCAACGTCTCGTTGGTATCGAAGTAGGCAACGTGCACCTTGATGCCCGTTTGTTTCTCGAAATTCGCCAGAGTGTCCGCGGCCAGGTAATCCGACCAAATGTACAGATTCAGAACCTTGCCGCCGCCGCCAGCCGCCTGATCGCCGCCCGCCGCCGCAGATCCGGTCGATTTGTGGTCGCCGCAGGCACTTAGCGCCAGCACGTAGCCAAGGGCCAGAATCGCCATCCGACGAACACTTCCCATCAAACGCATCCCCTTGTCATGTGCCGTAGTTATAGCGCAGCGGCGCGGGGCGCGCTATACGTTCAAGAGCAGATGCTCGCGCTCCCACGAACTGATGACTTGCGCGAATGTCTCGTACTCGGCTTCCTTGACGGCGGTGAACGCCAACACGAAGCGATCGCCGAACAAGTCCACCAAAGGCTTCGACTCGCGCAGCAAACGCAGGGCTTCGGCCAAGGTACGCGGCAGGGCGATCGCAAGATCGTAGGCGCTGCCGGATATCGGCTCGGAGGGCTTCAATCCCTCGACCATTCCAAGATAGCCGCAGGCCAAGGATGCGGCGATCGCGAGGTACGGGTTCGCATCGGCTCCGCCCACCCGATTCTCGACACGTCGAGCCTCCGGTCCCGACATCGGTACGCGCAGTCCCGCCGTTCGATTGTCGTAGCCCCAATGCACATTGATGGGCGCCGAGGAATAGCGGCTGATCCGCCGATAACTGTTCACGTTCGGTGCGAACAGCGACATCGCGCCGGGAAGATATTTCTGCAAGCCGGCGATATGTCCAAAAAACAACGCGGTGGGCGAGCCATCGGCATTGCTGAAGATATTCTTGCGGGTTTTCGTGTCGATGATGCTTTGATGCAAATGCATGGCGATGCCCGGCTCCTTGGCCATCGGTTTTGCCATGAAGGTGGCATACATTTTGTGCCGCATGGCCGCCTCGCGCGCCGTGCGCTTGAACAGGAAGGCCTGGTCGGCGAGGCCCATGGGATATCCGTGCAGCAGGTTGATTTCCATCTGCGCGGCGCCCGCCTCGTGG
>CAYRAC010000603.1:0-3148 GCA_964422045.1 uncultured Steroidobacteraceae bacterium | reverse complement strand
GATACGACACCAATTGGCGCCTGGCCGAGCCGGCCGCAGTGTTGGCCGGCGCGGAGGCATCGAGGGGCGGCAGGCGCATCGTGCCCCAGGCAGTCGACGTGGCTTCGATGCTTAAGGGGAAATCGAGGCCCAATGCCCAGAAGGGGTGGTCAATCAGGTGCGCGCCCATGTCGCCGATCGCGCCGACACCGAAGTCGGTCCAGCCGCGCCAATTGAAAGGGTGATAGATCGGATGATAGGGGACATCCTCGGCAACGGGGCCCACAAAAAGACTCCAGTCAAGACCGGGCGGGGGCGACCCGCCGGCCCCCATAGCCGTGGCGAGCACGTCTTGAACATGGCCATAGGTCCAGGGATTGCCGAAGGGGTGCGACGAATCGGGCACGGGCGCTGCGGTGGGGCGGGGCAAGCCCTGGGGCCAGTAGATGATCGGCCGATTGGTCCAGACGTGCACGTCGTGGACAGCACCGATGATGACGGCCTGGATCCATTCGTTGATGAGTCGCGCGCCTTCGCTCGAATGTCCCTGGTTTCCCATCTGAGTCACGAGCTTCGGGTTGGCGAGTGCCGTCTGGCCCAACACGCGGGCTTCGTGCACCGAGAACGTCAGCGGCTTTTGTACGTACACATGCTTGCCTAGGTCCATGGCGGCCTTGGCGATCACCGCATGCAAGTGGTCCGGTGTTGCGATCACCACGCCGTCGATGTGCTTCTCCTGGGCGAGCATCACGCGAAAGTCGCTGTAGCGTTTGGCTTTGCGAAACTGCTCTTGGAGCTTCAGGCCTTCGGGCAGGGCCTTGCCGTCGTGCGTCAAGCGCTCCCCCATTTGCTGCTCACTGTAGGCGAGATCGACGTCGCAGATCGCGCCAATGTGTTCGGTTGGCGCAAGAGCGAGGGCATTTTGCGAGCCCATGCTGCCGAAGCCGACGACCGCGAGGTTCACCGCGTCGCTTGGCGCCCGATGGCCGGTGCCGCCGAGCACGCGACGCGGCACGATCAATGGGACGCTGGCGGCGGCGAGCGCACCGAGCGTGGCGGTTCCGGCGTTCGCCACGAACTCGCGGCGAGTGAGGTCTTTCTCGTTGTCGGGCATCTCACCAGTCTACCGGGCGGACGCGATCGCGAGAAGCGATTGTCCGGGGCCGCCGCCTGATGGCGGCCGGCCCCGCGCAGGCGTCAAATGGGTTGGCGCAGCGAACCCAAGGTTTCCGACATCAGCCGCGCGTGCTCGAGCGGCGAGCCGTGAGTCATTTCGATCCGGCCGAGCTTCACCGAGTTGTCGATGACCATGCGGCAGCGCTCGAAGCGGCGCACCATGAATCGCTGCAAGGCCTCGTCCAACGATGTGCACGATTGAATCTCGTCGCTCAACACGATGCCATCCTCGATGGCCATGCCGGCACCGGAGGCCAAATGCGGCGTGGTCGCGTGCGCGGCGTCGCCGATCAGCACGACCCGGCCTCGATACCAGGGCGCGGGATGCAGCAGCACCTCGAGGGGACGATAGTTGACGCTGGCTGCATTGGTGGTGCGCACCGTCGCGCGGATCTGCGGCACGAATCCGCCGAAGCCGTCCATGGCTTCGTAGAGTTTCTGCGGTTGATCCTGCGGTTCGATCCAAGGGTTCGAGGCTGCGGGATGCAGCAGGAACATGTACATGTGCGTGGCCGACACGGGACTGAAGCCGACCTTGTAATCCTCGCCCATGAAAAACCAGCTGCGGTCGAATCCTGGGGGTCGTTCTGCCACCAGCCGGTATACAACCTGCCCCGTGAAGGTGGGTCTCGGCGCGTCGGGAAACACCTGCGCGCGCGTCTTGGAAAAGATGCCGTCCGCGCCGATCAGCAAATCGTAGCGGCCCGATTGGCCATCGCTGAACCGGACTTCGATCTCGCTGCCGCGGTCGCGAAGTTCGTCAACCGTGACGCCGAGGCGAACATTCACGCCGTCCGCCCGCGTACGCGTCGACAGAATCCGGTGAAGCACGGGCCGCATCACGCCGCCGACGGCCGGCAGGTCGTCCGCCAACGACGGGAAGGCGACGCTTTCCAGAAGCTTTCCTGACTTGTCGTGAACCAAGGCACCGTTCCAGGTCGCGCCCTCGGCGACGACTTGGTCCAGCACACCGACGGTTCGCAAGGCGCGCAGTGTGGGACCCGTGATCGTGATTCCCGCGCCGTAAATTCGCCAGGTCGGATCGATTTCAACAAGGTCGACGTCGATGCCGGCCTTGCGCATTTGAATCGCGCAGGACATGCCGGCGACGCTGCCCCCGACGATGAGAATTTTGCCGACTGCGGCCACGTGTCTCTCCTTGTCTTGAGTGTCAGTGTAGCGCGCGGTTCGGGGCAAATGTCCGCCGCAAGCATCGCGTTTGATAATGCTCGGAATCGGCGCGGGAGATTGTTAGGTCAGTTCGATCGCGGCCAAGGGCGGCAAGTTGCGTGCGCCTTCGAGAATCACGTCGCGCAGCCACATGCTGCCGGGATCGAGGTCGCGATACTTATGCCATTGCAGCATCTCGATGAGGCGGGGGATCTCGAACGACGGCTTCACCAGCCGAATGGGCAGGCCGCCCGCGAGCTGGCGCGCGAGCCGGGTATGCATGGTGGCAAGACGCGTGGTGCCGATGACGAGCTGCGGCAGCAGATAGAAGCTGTGCGCGACCACCTCAACACGCCGCTCCTCGCTGTGGCGGTTCTCCATCCACGTTTCAAACTGTGGCAGACCGTGCTTGCCGCTCTGGAAGGCGACATGACGCGACGCCAGGTATTGCTCGAGCGAAATCGATTCACCGACTGCCTTGTTGCCGGCATCGACGACGATGGCGTAGGAGTCTTCGAACAGGATGGCGCCCGACTGCACGGCTGAGTTCTGGCTCTCCGGATTGACGATGAAATCCACCTCGCCCGCTTCGAGTTCCGCGGCGGCGCTCTCGCTCGGCGTGCGGAACTCGAGCGACATGCCCGGAGCTTCGCGATGAACGCGGCGCAGCACATCAAGCAGCAGGACGTTGATCGAATAGTCCGAGGCAACCAGCGAAAAATGCCGGCGCGTGCTCCGGGGGTTGAACTCCGGCCGCGTCGCGATGGTTGCATCGATACGCAGCAATACATCGTTGACCGGCTCGACCAGGCTTTCCGCGAGC
>CAYRAC010000602.1:0-3152 GCA_964422045.1 uncultured Steroidobacteraceae bacterium | reverse complement strand
AACGGAAAGCATACCCGTAAGTCAAGCATTATTTGTTAGCGGATAATCTCATACCGTTCAGTATATCGTGCGCCCTGTGTGGCTCTGGGATGTCCGGGTCGACATTTTCGTTTATGCAGACTGTCAAAATCCAGGTTGAGCGAACGATACCTTGCGGACGGTGGGCGGCGCATCATCTTCCATTGCGAAACGACGCAGCGTCCGGTGCCGCGCTTCTCGTGCAACGCCAGATCTGCCATTGCGAATAATGAAATGGTTATCAGCTCAGCCGCGGAACGAGGCTTGCGATCAGGTTCACGACACGAAGGGTCAGCGTCGTGACGCTCGAGCTCTCAGCCACGACCTTCCGCCAAGGCTTTCCTGTAATGTGGCAGAGCCCCATAACCCAGAATCGCGCCCAATCCGCCGGCCACGGCGCAAGTGATGGCGAGGGAGTCGCCTACACGGCCTGGATCATGGAAAATACGGTCTGTCAGCAATGCAACGGCGGTCGGCGTTACGCCGAGCCCAAACAGCGAAACCGTGAATGTCAACAGACTTGATGCTACCCCGCGCATCCGGTTCGGGCAGACCGATGTGAGCGCAGTCGCGGCAATTGCTTGGGGCATGCTGTAGAAGAAAGCGGCTAGCCCACCGACCACAAGCCCCGAGTGATAGCTCCAGGTGAAAGGCACTGCCGCGGAGATCGCGGCGAGGATGAGCGAACAGCTGCCCAGGCAGATCATCGCGGCGCCTGTTCGGCCACGTCTTTCCATGAATCGTACGACGAACGGGCTTATCAGGACTCCTGCCACGCCCATGCTCAGGACCACCGTGCCATATTGCAATCCGACGCTCGAGACCGAGGCGCCGTGACGACGGATCAGAAACGTTGGAAGCCAAGCTGGAAAACCATAGAGGACGACACAAATGCAGGACATGCAGATGAAAATTCGTGCAAAAAGACTCCGGCGCATCCACATGAACGCCAGAACCTCACGAAGACTGAACTGCGAATTGTCGCCGTCCCCCAGGGCAGCGCCGCCCCGGGGCGGTTCTCGAACGATTAGGAATAACAGCAAGGCAAGGACGGCGCCCGGCGCCCCGACGACTATGAAGGTGATCTGCCAAGGTTCCAGGCCGGCGAGCCAGGGCCACCTTTCGCCGAATTTGTACGACGAGCCCACCAATAGCCCCCCGGCAACCAAGGCCAGCCCGCCGCCCAGATAGGGCGCCATAAAATATACGCTGAACGCGCGGGTGAGTCGTGCGCGGGTAAAATAGTCAGACATCATCGACCATACCGCCGGTGTCATGCAGGCTTCCGCAGCGCCGACAACAGCCCGGGAAACGAAAAGGCTCAGGAAATTCTTGGAGAGGCCGCACATCACCGTTGCAGCGCTCCAGACCGCCAATCCAAAAATCAATAAATTGCGGCGGTTCGCAACATCCGCCAATCGACCGTAAACCGGCCCGAACGAAACGTAGGTGACAATGAAGGCCATCCCTTGCATCAGGCTTATCTGGGTGTCTGTCAGGCCAAGATCATGCCGTATAGGGTCGACAAACAGGTTCAGTACCTGCCGATCGATGAACGAGACCGTGTAGACCAACGTGAGGAAAAACACGACCGACCAGGCATAAGGCCCGTCGCGGACGATCCGTTTCTCTGGACGCGAGGTTCCCACGGACACCGGATCGTCAGCGCTGTTGTCTTGCATATGCTCAGAGCCTGCGACTATTTAGGAGGGCAATTGGCCCACCAATTTTGACCCCTTATTACGCCAGAGAATCGCTAGATACCATCGTTACATTCGTTATACTGGACGCCATACTCCTTAAATACAATTGCAATACGCGCCGGCACTCCGGCTCGCCCCTGAGCTTTGGCAGTTCGAGCTAAGGCTTCTCTTTCTTCCAGCCGGTTCCAGGTGGATCATCGCTACAGCTCGCGCTGTGCCTCGAACGTGATTGACTGACCCACATCTCTCAATCTGGCACAACCGATGCCGTAGGAGCAGGGGGAGTCCATGTCATTAGGGGAGGCCGTATCAGGAAATGCGGCGACCGCGGTTTCCCGCAATATATGAAATCCCGGAGGTGAATTGTTGCAAGCGCAAGTTCTGATAGAAAAAGTACATGCATCAATTCATCGCTACGACATGCTCCCATTCCGAGCACCGTTTATCTTTGGAAGTCACGCCTGGCGTGATGACAATCAAATTGGTGCGTCACTTGCGCTCAAATATGACGGCGATGCCCTGGCCGCCGCCGATGCACATAGTCACTAACGCGTATTGGCCGCCGGTCCGCTGCAGCTCATATATCGCTTTAGTGGCGAGAACGGCGCCGCTCGCACCGATCGGGTGACCTAACGCTATTGCCCCGCCATTTGAGTTAGTTTTTTTCTGGTCAAGTCCAAGGCCGCGTGCCACCGCGATGGCCTGTGACGCAAAGGCCTCGTTACTCTCAATCACGTCCATCCGGTCAATTGTCAGACCGGCCTTCTTGAGGGCCAGCTTCGAGGCCGGGATCGGCCCCTCACCCATTATGTCGTTCGGCACGCCAGCCACCGCATATGACACAAGCCGCGCCATTGGCTTGTATCCGGCAGCGGCAGCAATTGCCGCGTCAGCCAATACAAAGAATGCCGCGCCGTCATTAATGCCCGATGCGTTACCCGCAGTTACCGAGCCGTCCTTCTTAAAGGCGGCCTTCATCTTCGCTAGCGTCTGCAGCGTCGTGTCAGGCTTCACGTGTTCGTCGGTGTCGAAAACTATGTCACCTTTTTTCGTGTGCCGCGTTATGGGCACAATCTGCGACTTAAATCGCCCTTCCGAGATCGCTGCCGCCGCCCGTCGATGCGACTCGACCGCGAACGCGTCCTGCTCGTCCCGTGTGATAGCCCACTTAGTGGCCAGATTCTCTGCAGTAATTCCCATGTGGCCGACACCGAACGGGTCGGTAAGCGTGGCCACCATCATATCGATCAGCTTGGTATCGCCCATGCGTGCGCCGGTGCGCATCGACGGTGACAGGTAGCCACCGCGGCTCATCACTTCTACGCCCCCGCCTATTCCATAGTCACAATCTCCGAGCAGAATGTTCTGTGCTGTGGTCACGATGCCCTGCAAGCCAGAGGCGCACAGTCTATTCACAGACATCGCCACTGA
>CAYRAC010000601.1:0-3156 GCA_964422045.1 uncultured Steroidobacteraceae bacterium | reverse complement strand
GCGATACCACACGAACGGCCGTGACTGAACTGACGGTCAATGGTTCGAATCGTTCTCTCTGGCCCGGGACATATGTTGATGTCGAGTTTGAAGTTCCCTCAGATCCCAGGGTGCTCACGATACCGGAAGGGGCGCTCATTTTTAGAGCGGCAGGAACTCAAATCGCCATCATGGAGGATGGGAACCGGGTGCACCTTCGCAACGTGACTCTCGGCGAGAACCTCGGAGCGATAGTACAGATCACGAGCGGCCTAACGGCGAATGACAAGCTCGTGAACAATCCGCCTGCAGGTCTTTTGGAGGGTCAGAAGATTGAGCCGGTCATCCCCGTGCCTGGCTATGTGCTGGCGCGTCAAAGTCTATCGGAACAACCGGAGCCACCGCTTCCGCCGGGAGCCGCGAGCGGCGTTGGTCACGCCACTACGCCATGAGGCGCCTGTATCCGGCACTGGCTGTGGCGGTGTTGCTCTCGGGCTGCAATCTGGCGCCGGACTATCGGCCGCCGCAATATCTAGTGCCCGCATCCTATCAGGGGGGCGGAGCGTTCCGCGTGGCAGAGCCCGAGGATGGCTCATCGTCGCGCGGGGACTGGTGGACGCTATTCGGTGATGAGCAGCTGAATAGGTTCGAAGAGCAGTTGCAGCGTGAGAACCCGACGTTGCAAGCGGCGGCCGAAGCCTACACCCAGGCGCGCAATTTGGCCGCAGAGGCTCGATCACGGCTGTATCCGCAAATCGCTGCGCAGGGCTTAGTGTCGGAGAATAAGGAGTCCGCACATCATCTTTTCAGCGGCGCCACCGGTGCGCGCGAGGAATCCTCTAACATTATCGGCGTGGCGGCATCATGGGAGCCGGATTTCTGGGGCGCCATCCGCAATCGTACCCATGCGCAAGAACGGCTTGCGCAGGCGAGCGCTGCTGATCTTGCGACGGCGCGATTGAGCCTCGAGGCTGAGCTCGCGAATGACTATATCGCCTTGCGCGGACTCGATGCTGAACTGGAAGTGCTGCGCCAGTCGATCATCGCATACCAGAAGGCGGTCGAAGTGGCGCGCCTCCGTTCAGAGGGGAGAATTGCCTCCGGACTGGATCTCGCGCGAGCTTCGAGTCAGCTCGATTCTGCGCAAGCTCAGGAAACCGAGACGCAACTGCAGCGCGATCTCATGCAACACGCATTAGCGGTGCTGGTGGGGGTGATGCCGAGTAGCTTCTCAATCCCAGCGCAAAAGCAGTTCACCTTGACGCCGCTGCAGATTCCCGCGGGTGTGCCCTCGGAACTGCTACAGCGCCGCCCCGACATCGCGAGCGCCGAACGGCGCATGGCTGCCGCGAACGCCTCGATCGGCGTGTCGCGCGCCGCTTTTTATCCCAATATCACTTTGAGCGGCATCGGGGGCTTCGAGGACAACGCCTTTAACCTCCTGAGTCTGCCCAATAGCCTCTGGTCGGTAGGGGCCGGGGCAATGTTGCCGCTGTTCGAGGGAGGGCTGCGCCGCGCCGAGCTGCAGCGCTCCTGGTCGCGGTACGCGCAGACGCGTGACGAGTATCGCTCGACAGTGCTCGCCTCCTTCCAGGAAGTCGAGGATGGCCTGAGCCTCACCCAACGGCTCGCGACGGAAGTGACGCAACAACGCGAGGCAAGCGATCAGGCGATGCAGGCCTTGTCCATTTCGACGATGCTCTACGAGGATGGACTCGATAACTATCTGAGTGTCGCGGTTGCGCAGGTGCAGGCGCTCGCGGCGCAAACCGCAGAGGTGGAGCTCCAGTCCCGCCAAATGCAAGCGTCAGTATCGCTGATTCGTGCGCTGGGGGGCGGGTGGACGGTACGGGCACTCCCTAGCGAAAGACAGACGTTTCCATTCGGGCCTTTCGACTTCGGGGCAGCCGCTAATAGATGAGCTTCCCGTGGGTGGCACCGACGCGCCAGACGTTAGACAGCCGTTAGAAGAAGACAAGGTAGCGAAAACCGGTACCGCTATAAGCGATTGATTTTATTTAAGTATTTGGCTCCCCGGGACGGATTCGAACCGCCGACCAACGGATTAACAGTCCGTCGCTCTACCACTGAGCTACCGGGGAATTCGGAGAGCGCGGATTGTCTGGAAGCCGTGCCGTTAAGTCAAGGACTTAGGAGTGTCCGACGATGCTGTGGGCCACGTAAGGCGCTTCCAATTGCGCAACTTCCGCCGGTTCGAGTTGCAGAGTGAGAGCGCTCACGGCGTCCTCCAGTTGCTGCGCCTTTGATACACCAATGATCGGGGCTGTGACGAACGGTTTTTGGGCAACCCACGCCAGGGCGACTTGCGCCTTCGGGACGCCGCGCGCGGCGGCGATCGCCGCGACCTGTTCGACGACCCGGCGGTCGGCCTCGATCGTGGATTCGTAGAGCTTATTGCCGTATTCGTCGGTGCGGGAGCGCGGAGTTTCGGCATCCCAAGCTCGGGTCAGCCGGCCCCGGGCGAGGGGGCTCCAGGGCACGACTGCGATTCGCTCATGGGCGCATAGCGGCATCATTTCGCGCTCTTCTTCACGGTAGAGCAGGTTGTAATGGTTTTGCATGCTGACGAAGGGCGTCCAGCGATGTTGCCGGGCCAGATGCAAGGCTTCGCTGAATTGCCATGCAAACATCGAGGAGGCGCCGAGATAGCGAGCCTTGCCGCTCTTCACCACATCGTGCAACGCCTCCAATGTTTCCTCGATCGGCGTCGAGTAGTCCCAGCGATGGATCTGATAGAGGTCGACGTAATCCGTCCCGAGACGCCGCAGGCTGGCATCGATCGCCGTGAAAATCGCCTTACGCGACAGACCGCCGCCATTCGGGCCCTTGAGCATCGGAAAAAAAACCTTGGTCGCGATCACGACTTGTTCGCGCTGCGAGAAGTCCTTGAGCGCCCGGCCGAGGATCTCCTCCGAGGTGCCATCGGAGTAGGCATCGGCGGTATCGAAGTAGTTGATGCCGGCCGCCAAGGCCTGGCGGATCAGTGGCCGCGCCAGATCCTCCGGCAAAGTCCATGGGTGATCGCCGCGGTCGGGTGTGCCAAACGTCATGCACCCCAGGCAGAGCTCGGAAACTTTGAGACCGGTATGGCCTAAATTCTTATACTTCACGCGCTCATCCTAACCGTTCCGAGGCGCCGCCGGATGATTCAACCGA
>CAYRAC010000600.1:0-3160 GCA_964422045.1 uncultured Steroidobacteraceae bacterium | reverse complement strand
GCGGACGCTCGGCCATCGTTTGTGCGTCGAGTCAAGGACTCGGCAAGGCCTGCGCGCGGGCGCTCGCCGAGGCGGGCGTCTCATTGGTGATCAACGGACGCAATCGCGTGCTGCTCGAGCAGACCGCGGCGGAAATCCGCGACGCCACCGGCGCCGAAGTCACGCCGGTGCTTGCCGACGTCTCCACCGCCGAAGGCCAAGCCGCACTGCTCGCCGTCTGCCCCACGCCCGACATTCTGGTCAACAACAACGGCGGACCGCCGTATCGCGATTTTCGCCAACTGGACCGGCAGGCGATCTTGGACGGCGTCACGATGAACATGGTCACGCCGATCGAACTCATTCAACGCGTCATCGGGCCCATGTCGAACAACGGCTTCGGCAGAATCGTGAATATCACGTCCGTCAGCGTCAAGATGCCGATTGCCGGACTCGATTTGTCGAGCGGCGCGCGCGCCGGCTTGACGGCCTTTCTCGCCGGCGTCGCGCGCAAAGTCATCGACAAGAACGTCACGATCAACAATATGCTGCCCGGCAGTTTCGATACGCAGCGCCTGCGCTCGGGCTTCGCAAGGGCCGCCCAGCAAACCGGAATGCCGGAAGCCGAGGTGGCGAGACAAAGAATGGCCGAGATTCCGGCCCTGCGATTCGGCCAACCGGAGGAGTTCGGGCAGACCTGCGCATTCTTGTGCAGTGTGCATGCCTCGTACATCACCGGCCAGAACATCGTGCTCGACGGCGGCGCGTATCCGGCGGCCTTTTGAGATGAACTAGCTTTTTATTCTCGCGTGCTCTTTTGTGAGGTACGAACATGGTGCGAGCGATCCGGCGCAGCGTAAAGGTGATCGCCGCCGCGGCGATACTGAGCGCCAGCAGCGCTTCCCGATCCACTGCAGCCGAGTTGCAGATCGATGACGATGACATCGCCGGTGTCGTCACCAGTGCCAAGGGAGTTGAGGCCGGGGTTTGGGTGATTGCCGAATCAAATGAATTTAAAACTCGATTCGCCAAGATCGTGGTGACCGACGAGCAAGGGCGCTACCTCATTCCCGAGCTGCCGAAATCCAACTACCAGCTCTGGGTCCGCGGCTACGGCCTCGTGGACTCAACCAAGGTTGCGGCGACCCCCGGGCACCTCGTCAATCTCACGGCGATCGTCGCGCCCGACGCAGCCGGCGCCGCTCAGGCTTATCCGGCTGCCTATTGGTACGCCATGATGAAGACGCCCGACGCAGCCGAGGTCGCGCAGATTCCGGGTGGCCGCAATGCCTATCTCATGTGGATGAAGAACATGGGGTGTGTGGGCTGTCATCAAATGGGCGAGCTGTCGACGCGCACGATTCCCGCAAGCCTTGGCAAGTTCAACTCATCGCAGGACGCGTGGCGGCGGCGGATTCAATCCGGGCAAGCCGGCGGCAGCATGGTCGGCATCGCGATGGGGACGCTCAAGGGCATCCCGATCAAGTACCTGGCCGACTGGACCGACCGCATCGCTGCCGGTGAGCTTCCGTCATCGACGCCGCCGCGCCCCGTGGGCGTGGAGCGCAACATCGTCGCCACGGTGCGCGATTGGGCGGACGCCAAATCCTATCTGCATGATCTGTCGGGCACCGATCGCAACCACCCGACCATTAACGGCTACGGTCCCCTGTTCGGCGCTCCGGAACTCAGCACCGATGAGTTTCCCATTCTTGATCCCAAGCTCAACATCGCCCGCACATTCAAGGCGCCGGTGCGCGACGCCGATACACCGTCCACCCACGATGATCCGGTGGTTGCGCCCTCGCCTTACTGGGGTGACGAGCGCATCTGGGACAGCAAGGCGGTGGCTCACAATCCCATGCTCGATTACCAGGGACGTGTCTGGTACACGGCGCGCGTGCGCGGGCCAAATAATCCGTCGTTTTGCAAGCCGGGCTCCAATCATCCGTCGGCCAAGTCGTTTCCGATCGAGCGCTCCGAGCGTCAGTTGGCCGTGTATGAGCCTAAGACGGGAAAGTACACCTTCGTCGACACCTGCTACGGCACCCATCATCTGCAGTTCGCTCAAGACGCGAACCATACGCTCTGGACCAGCGGTGGCCACGAGGTCGTGGGTTGGCTCGACACCAAGCTGTTCGACGCCACCGCCGATGCGGCCGCCGCGCAGCACTGGGCGCCCTTGGTGCTCGACACCAACGGCAATGGCCGGTTGGATGAATGGGTGGAACCGGGCCAGCCGTCCAATGCAAAGCTCGATCAGCGTTTGGCGGTCGATTTTTACGCGGTCATGCCCAATCCGGCCGATGGATCGGTCTGGGGCTCGGTCGCATTTCGTTATCCAGGAGCGGTGGTTCGCTTCGACCCTCGCACCCGGTTGACGGAGATTTACAACGTGCCGGCGCCGGGTTTCGGCGCTCGCGGCGCCGACATCGATAGCAACGGCATCGTTTGGGTTTCGCTGGGCAGCGGACATCTGGCTCGGTTCGATCGCAGCCAATGCAAAGGGCCGCTCAACGGCCCGACCGCAACGGGAGACCATTGCCCGGAGGGCTGGAGCTTCTACCGCCTGCCGGGTCCCGGTTTCCCAGGCTTGCCGCAGTTCAGTGTCGAGTCGAGTTACTACACCTGGGTGGATCAGCACAATACCTTGGGCCTGGGGCCGAACGTGCCCATCGCGACCGGCAACCTGTTCGACGGGTTGCACGCATTGGTCAACGGCCGCTTCGTGACGCTGCGCATCCCGTATCCGCTCGGTTTCTATGCGAAAGGCATGGAGGGTCGCATCGATGACGCGACCGCCGATTGGAAGGGAAGAGGCATCTGGGTCACCAGCGGCGATCGCACTCCCTGGCACAAAGAGGGCGGCAAGGGCACCAAGCCCTTGGTCGTGCATTTTCAGGTACGGCCAAATCCGTTGGCGAAGTAATCGCTGCTAGAATCCCTCGCCCGCAGAACGATAAAAAAGGGAAACTCATGCTGCACTATCGGATCCTGTCGCCGTTGCAATTGTTGCTGGGCTTCGCTTTAGGCCTCCTTGCCATCGGCGCCGCTGCGGATCCCACCGAGCTGCGCAACACTGCGCACGACTACTATGCGTGGCGCGATGCAGCCTACCCGGTCTCGACCAGCGGCTTGGGCGATCATCGCTTCGATTCGCGCCTCGCGGACTACGGCATGA
>CAYRAC010000599.1:0-3176 GCA_964422045.1 uncultured Steroidobacteraceae bacterium | reverse complement strand
CAACGCGGCCAGGCATAGCGGCAGTTCCAAGATCGAAATTTCGTTCCGACTCGCGAACAACGGCCTACATCTGAGCATCTCGGACGACGGGGTGGGTGTGCGCCCCAAGGCTGTTGACGCGGACGGGATGGGTCTAAAAATGATGGCCTATCGAGGGCGATTGATTGGTGGTGCGATTCGGTTCGAAGCGCGGCCGGGAGGCGGCTCGCAGCTCATCGTCGTTGCGCCGATCGTCAATGGCTTTAGCGAACCGCTGGCAACCGCAGGGTAATGCACCGCGGCCCGACTTGAACGTCAATCTTAAGCATACGGGCCAAATCATTGAGCCGGCAAGGACCTTCGCCTTAACAGCGCCGCTCGCCCTTGCTCAAGGCCGCTTCGTGATCGTGTAACAGGCGAAATGGCGCCAACTTCCCTTGCCATCGCCGGACTCGATGTTAAGCGTCCACACGTCCCGAAACCGGTCGTAAACGAAGGTATCCCGAAACGGTCCGTCGGCGTAGGGAATCTCGAATTGAATCTGATTGCCCTCAATGGCGCCGACACCGTGCGGGATCGAATACGCCGCTCCGAAGCTGTCCATCCAATGCGCGATAACGCGCTTACCCTGCTGGTCGTACCCGATGAACACCCGAGCTTCGTATTTCGCAGGACGTGCCACATCCGTCATATGCAATTCGACGAACGTCCCCTGCAGCACCCGTGTGCCTGCGAGACGATATTGAACCGGTGTACCGCGCACATCCCCGCGCATCTGCCACTCGCCGAGCAACCGCTCTAAAACCGCCGACGGATCCGTCGCCGGCGGCCGCTCCTGTCCCGCGGCGGCTGACAAGACGGCCAATCCAAGCAGCACAGCGAAGTTGGCGTTGCGGAATTTCAAGGGCCCGTACTCCAAATCACGGCGCGGCCGATTGCCGCCCGCCTCGAGGCTCGCCTGCCGTGCAGCCGCTGTAATATTTCGCCATGAACATGTACGCTCGAATGGCGGCCGGCGCAACCCCTCACGCGGAGAAAAAATCAATGCGCTTGATTGCTGTAGTTTTCGTTTGTGCCGCCCACTTTCTGCTGACGCCGACCTCAGTCCAGGCGCAAGGCGCGACGCATGACGCTTTGGTGAGCCTCGCGCAGGATGTGACGTATACCTCGGCCCGTCTCTACCCGCTGCAGGCGACGGCACTCGGCATACCCGGCTACGACGCGGATCTCGAGACTCCCAGCGAAGAATTTCGCGCCGCGTACATCCAACGCCTGCGCCAATGGCAGCAGCAACTGCAGACGATCTCGGCCGGCTTCGACTCCAAGACATCGCTGGTCGATCGGGATGATGCCACCTTGCTCGCGGCGCAGCTCGCCGCCGCCGTCGACTCCTTGCTTGTGTACCAGACCGATCGCAAGGATTACAGCGCCGCGGCAAACGGCATCGTCGCGGCAATCTTCACGCAATTCGAGAATCTGCCGTTCGTCGGCCGCGACGGCGCGGCCCTGCAGGATGTCGACAAGGCGTGGCATGACATCATCAGCCGTCTCGCGAAGGCTCCGGCCTATATCGTGGCGGCGCAGCGCTTGGCGACGACGCCGGGTCATCTGTACGGCGTGGTCGGCGCCGAACAACTGGGCAACGTCTCTGACTTTTTTCGCGGCGCGCTCGACGCCGCCGCCAAGGCTCAATTTCGCACCCATCGCGCGGCACTCGCACAGTTCGAGCGTGCGCTCGACGCGGCCTTGGCGACCATCGCCGAATCCAAGGCTCACATCGATGCGTACGCGGCATCATGGCCGGAGAATTTCGCGATGGGCCGCAAAGCCTACGACGAGCTGCTGCGTCGCGAACAGCTCTTGCCTTACGATTCGCGCTCCGTCGAACAAATGGGCCGCGATGAACTTGCCCACGGGTGGGCGGAAGAAGCGTGGCTGACGGCGCTGGCGCGGCGCAACGCGACGCCGTTCGGGGCGCCGAGCGGCGGCGGCATGGCGCCCAGCGGCGCACCGCTCATCGACTACTATCGCGATCGGATTGCCGAGCTGCGTCGATTCGTGCTGCAGAATGATGTCGTGACCATTCCGGACTGGCTCGGCTCGATGCAGGTCATCGAAACGCCGGCTTTTCTGCAGCCGGTATTGCCCGGCGCGGCGATGAATCCACCGCGGCCTTTTGCGGCCTCGACCACCGGTTATTACTACATCACTCCGCCGACATCGCTCGAGAAAGCGGCCGCGAGCTTGGACATGAATGAGGATTTTGATCACGATCGAATTCTTTCCACTGCGGCGCATGAAGCCATGCCCGGACATTTTCTGCAGCTATCCATCGCCAGGCGGCATCCGGATTTTATCCGCAAAATTCAAAACAGCGGCGTATTCGCGGAAGGCTGGGCATTCTACGGCGAGGAGATGTTCGTGAAACTCGGCCTGTATGGCGGCAATCTCGACGGCCGTTTGCATACCGCACGCTGGGAGCGGGTGCGCGGGGTGCGCGCGATTGTCGATCCGCAGCTCGCCTCGGGAGAATTGACCTACGAGCAAGCCGTCGAGTTTTTCGCCACCCAGACCGGATACACCAAAGATGCCGCACGCGCCGCGGTCGCGGGCATTGCCACGAGCCCAGGGTATGTCATTGCCTATACGGTCGGGCGCTTGCAACTCGAGAATCTGCTCGGCGCGTACCTGTTGAGAATGGGCGGGCGCGGCTCACTGCACGACTTTCACGATCGCCTGCTGTCGTACGGGACGACGCCTTTTGCCATTGTCGCCCCGGAGTTGCTGGCGGATCTCGACAAGCCGGCGAGTGCGGTACGCGCGGCGGCGAACTTTTGAAACCGTATTCTTAGGGGTTTGATTCCCGGGCGACCGGCGGGTTCGCGTCGGAGGTCGGCGCCGGCGCCGGCGCGTCTGCGGCCGGCGGCGGTTCGACCGGCACCAGCGGCAAGTGATACGCATCTACTTTGGTCTTCGCTTCTTCTTCCTGGCGCTGCTTGTCTTGCGACATTCGCAGCCGTTCGCGATTGTGCTCGAACTCCTCCGTGCGCTTCGCCTCTTCGGCTGGATCGCTGCGGCTGGCGAGGCGGTCGATGGCAATTCGCGCGTTCAGACAATCCGTATCGGTGCGGGCCTTGGCCGGATTCTGACCGCACTTCAGCAGCACGCCATCGAGCGTCACCCGATCCTCCATGAGA
>CAYRAC010000598.1:0-3178 GCA_964422045.1 uncultured Steroidobacteraceae bacterium | reverse complement strand
GGCAGCGCCGTTGCCACCCGCTCCGGCATTTGGGATCTAGCGACCGATGTGCTGCGGCAGCGAAACAAGCTTGACACGATCAGCACGGTCGATCGGCGCACCGGCGCGCTGGCCGATACGTTTCGGCAAATCGGCGCCGCGCCGCTGGCACAACTCAAGTCTCTCGCCGCACGTAGCGATGCGCTGGCAGCCGAGGCGGACCACGCCGGCAGTGGGGCGCTCAAGGATCTGCGCGATGAATTTGACACGCTGGCGTGGCTGTTCAAGCAGACCTCGCAGATCGTCATTCCCTTGAGTGAAGAACAAGTGCTGCTCGGGCAGTACCGACACACCTTGGCCAATTGGCGCGAATCCGTACAGAAGCAGTATCACGAAGCCTTCGCGGCGCTCGCGGTCCGTTTGGGGATTGTTGCAGGCATCTTGGCGGTCTTGTTCATCATCGGGGAAACGTGGAAGCGCGCCGTGCTGCGCTACGCCCATGAACCAAGGCGCCGCTACCAATTACTCCTGGTTCGCACAATCGTCCTGTGGACGGTGGTGATTGCGGTGATATGTCTTAGCTTCGTCACCGAAATCAGCACCTTCGCCACGTTTGCAGGGTTGCTCACCGCCGGACTTGCGGTGGCCATGCAAAGTGTGCTCGTGTCCGTAGTCGGATATTTTTTCTTGATCGGCAAATATGGGATCCGCGTCGGAGATCGAATCCAAATCGGGACGGTGGTTGGTGAAGTGATCGACATCGGCCTGGTGCGAATGCATCTTATGGAACTGAATCAACAAGGACCGCTCGGGCCCACGGGACGGGTGGTCGCATTTGCCAATCTGATCGTCTTCCAAGCGTCGGGGGGCTTGTTCAAGCAAATACCCGGCGTCAATCTCGCCTGGCACGAGACCACGGTGACGCTGCCGACGGTGAGCGATTACGCCGCTCTCAAGGATCAGTTGTTGGCCGCGATCAGCGCCGTGCTCGGCGACTACAACGAAGAGATCACGCGGCAAACCAAGGAGATCGAACGAACCACCGCCTCGACGTCGATCACCGACAACGCGCCGCAAGTTCAGATGCATCTAGCGAATGGACATATGGAAGCGCTGATTCGCTATCCGGTGCACTTCAAGCACGCGGCGCAGATCGACGAGCGCGTTGCCGAGGCAGTCTTGACTGCGATCGCGCAACATCAGCCGCAAGCGATGTAGGCCGCGGCCTCAGAATTTGCCCGTAAGGGTCAAGTCAAAGCTTCGTGGTGGTTGGCGCGTCAAGAAGTCATTGCCGTAGAACGGGTTGTCGTTTACCCAGTTGACCCTGTTGGCGACGTTGTAAATCATGAGTCTCGCCGTGTAGTGGTCCAAGAAGGTGTAGAAAGCGCCGGCATTGAGCGTGTACTGCCACGGAATGGTGGGCGGGTTGTAGTAGCCCGTTTTCAAGACCGAAGCCGGGATCGCATTGTTTATGTTTTGGGAATAGGCGCCGAAGCCGAAATCGTTGTTGAGTTTGGCTTCGGTGGCCGCGATGTCGATGTAACCGGCCTGCGTGATTTGCACAGGCCCCGTGATCTGCAGGTTGGCCTGGAACCCGAGGCCGTTGTCGAGCTTGTAGTTGGCAAGGAAATTGATCAGATGCTCGGGCACGCCCGGATCTGTGAAGGTCTGATTCGAGGCGAAAACCACCGCGGTGCCGGCACCGTCGATATTGAAACCCGGTTGCGCGGGGAAATTATAGAATCCTGCCGGCGTGTCCAGCCGGGTATGCAGGTAAGAATAGCTGGCGGTTGCGAAGAAATGCGGACTCGGCTGATAGTTGAGCTCGAATTCGGCGCCGGTGATGTGCGCCACCGATTCCTGGTTGACGCTCGGTCCGGTGGTTACCTCGCGTTCCTGGCTGAATCCTGCGATGGAGATGAAGAGTGCCTTGCCCAGCAGGTCGAACTTCACGCCCGCCTCCTCCAGCTTCGTGCCCTGGCGCAGCTGGCCAAGCACCGGGACGTTGATGGCGCCGACCGCGCCGTCGTTGGCCGTGGCATAAACGTATTGCGCCTTGTTGAACGTGACGTAGCCGGATACCCAGTCGGTCGGACTGTAGACCAGGCTGATGTTGCCGTTATAAAGACCATACCAGGCGGTGTGCTGCGACGGCGGAGGACTCACGCTGTACCCGAGGTAATTGGCAGGCGATGTGTAGGCGGCCTCGGCGGCGGAGTACAAGGGATCCGAATCGTTGAGCTGCACCAAGTCGCCGCGCAAGCCGTACATCACGCTCCACTGCGGCGAGAACGTCAGGCGATGCTCGAGGAAGATGGCGGCGTCCTGGAGATTGGAATCGATGGTGGCATTCGGATACGACGTGGCGTTCGCAGACGCCTCTGGGCCGAACGCGGTACCGTTACCGGGAAAGCCATACTGGGTGTGGCCGAAGGCCGCCGTGTATGGGAACGCACCGCCGACGATCTGCGCCGCGGCCGGAAACACCCAGGTGCTGGGACTCTGCGACAGATCGAATACGCTCACCGGCTCGTTGTTGTAGTTCTGGATGTCAAGCACGTGGGCGTAGCGGTACGTGAAACCCGCATCGAACTCGGTGCTAACCGCGCCGAGCGCAAACTTTCCCTTAAAATCGGTCTTGTTCTCGAGGGTGAAACTGCCTTCGGCCGTATCGGCATAGTAGTCCTCGGTCTGGTTGTAGCGGTTGAGGTAATCGTAGAACGTGTTGTTCGCGATCGAGAAGTTATCGCTCAAGGTCCAGGTCTGAACGATCTGCAGCATGGCGTGCAAAGAGTGTGCGCCGGTGCCGTTCGGCTCGTCGATGAGCGTGCGGGGGTTCAGCACCGTGGTGCCAGTCAGATCGACCTCCGTGCCGAAGCCCACGACACTGCTGAGTGGCGGCGCGCCGGTGAGATAAGTGCTGTTGTCGATGAGGCCCTGGTTCACACGATTGATGCCGTCGTTCTCCCGATAGCGCGTATCGGTGACGTCGGCGTTGATCGCGATTTTGTAGTTGGATGTCGGCTGGAAGAGCACGGCGCCATACAGCGACTGCTGATGGAAGTACATGTTGTAGTAGTAAGTGCCGCTATCGTTGCTGGTGAAGCTCAGACGTCCGGCCAGAGTCTGGGTGAGTGGTCCACCCACATCGAGGCTCAAAATGCGCTTCTGATGAGTATCCGCCTCCAAAGATGCGGTC
>CAYRAC010000597.1:0-3180 GCA_964422045.1 uncultured Steroidobacteraceae bacterium | reverse complement strand
GCCGCCCACTGATGCTCGACGAAGCTGCGCATCGCGCCGGTGCGGCCGAAGAGTTTCGCACGACCGCGGATGCTCAAGCGCACATTGGCGAGGTCCTTGACGTCGACATACTGACGCGCGCTCGGCGCTGTCAATAAAATCTGCTCAAGATCGGCGGCGAGTTTAGGCCACGCCGCGGCCGCCGCCGGAAGTGCATCGGATCCGGTTTGTACGTAGCGCGCCCAGCGCAGCACCGATGTCGGCCCGTCGACCGAGGTGATGCGTGGATCCCGTTCGAGTTGTTCGGTGAGCAATTCGACAGCGCGCAGAAACTCCGGATCGAGTGCCTGGGCGGGCGGGGTCTGCAGCCACAGTTCGACCGCGTCGAGCGCATTCGACTCTTGAAAATGCCGCGTGTCCTGCGCCACGCGCTCGCTCGGATTGACATAAGTCAACACGTCGGTCTCGAGCGCGAGCGGCGCCAACACGTTCGGGAAACCGAACAGCGCGATCGCCCCGCATCCCATCAGGATGAGCGCACCGCCCACCATCGGCCAGCGGTAACGACGGGTCGCCGGCACCAGCTTGTCGACAAATCCGGGAAACCATTTGGCCACCGGCACCTGCTCGGAGCGCAGCGGCGTCTTGAGCAGCGACTGCAGTGCCGGAAACAGAGTAAAGCATCCGACCCAGGCAACGATGAGTCCGCACGCTGTCCACAGCCCCATCTGGCGCACCGGTCGGATATCGGAAATCGCCAGCGCCGCAAAGCCGACCGCGGTTGCGAACATGGAGGCCGTGCAGGGCAGAAATTTATTGGCGAGCGCGCGCGCGTGATGCTCGAGCAGAGTCGGCGCATCGTCCGGTTCGATGAAGCGCGAATGCAGGTACACCAGGGTGGAAGTGGTCGTGACCATCACGGTGAGCGGCACCAGGGTCGAGATGACGGTGTGTGACCAGCCGAAGGGGTGAGCCAATCCCATGGCGATCGCCACCAGGGTGCCGAGCGTCAACACGATCGCAGCCAACGCTCGCCAGGAACGGTAGGTGATGAAAACCAGCGTCATCAAGAACAAGCCGAACAGCGGCATGAAGCGCGCTGTCGCCGCGCCGGTCTGGCGCTCCAGCCACGCGTCCAACCACGGCGACCCGACGCGCCGCACCTGGCTGAACGGAGCGCCGGGTTTTTCCAGCGGCAGCGCCAGCGAATCGATCGCCTTGAGCGCGGCGTCGCGCTCGGCGGGCGATGCCGTGCGCAGCTCGAGCGCGACGCCGAAATAGTGATCGCCGAGAAGCCCGGCGCGGCGAAACAACGAGGTTCCGGTCGCGAACTTGGCGATGCGCCCGGCTTCGGCAGGCGTGATGTCTGCGGCGTCGGTACGACGGTACAGGTCGAGCAGACTGTGGGCCTCGACCTTCGGAATCTTGGCGAGGCTCTGTTCCAGCGTGTCGGCGGCGCGCAGCGAGGCGACGCTCAACGGATCGGGCGTCTCGAGCATGATGAGCGCTTGATCGCCCTCGGGAAACAAACGGTCGAATTCCAGGGTGGCGCGCGCAACGGGATCGCCGGGTACGATCAGGCGTTCGATCGCCGGATCGTTGGGTACCCGCAGCGCGCCGTAGATGCCGAGGGCGGCCAAACCCAAGAATGTCGCGCTGATCCAACCGCGCGCTTGAAGCACGCGGAGAAAGAATTGAACGACAGGGGGCGAGGCGGGCACACTCATTATTTGGCAGCGCGATCCCGTCGACCGGGAAGGCCGGCGACGCCGGAGCATGATAGCCTAAACACATGAGTACCCTGTTAGCGGCCTCGGTTGCAACGCTCGTATTCTGTGCGCCCGGATACCCCGGCGGTGCCGGCGATGCGCAGCCGTTGGTGGATCAATTTGTAAAAAATGCAGCGAGCCAATCGGGCTGGCCCGACGGCAGCCTGGCGGCGGTTTACGATCCCACCGAACAAGGCGGTCTTGCGAAACTGCAACAGGCCGACGCCGCACTCGCGTTCGTACCGTATCCGTTCTTCGTCGAACACGGCGTGCAGTTGCATTTGACGCCGCTGGTCCAGGCCGACATGGCTGACCTCGGAACGCAGCAGCGCTGGACGCTCGTCGCGAAGTCCGGCCGCGTCAACGCGCCCGCGGCGATGGCGGGCTTCACCTTGCTGAGCGTCGCAGGCTACGCGCCCGATTTCGTGCGACACAGCGCGCTCGAGGGCTGGGCGTTGCCGCCGGATGTCAAGATCGAGACCACCGGACAAATCTTGAGCGCCTTGCGGCGGGTGGCTGCGGGCGAGTCGACGGCGGTGTTGCTCGATCAAACTCAGGCAACGGCTCTGGGTAACTTGCCGTTTGCGGCCGACTTGAAAGCCGTGACCCAATCGGCCGAGTTGCCGATCGCCCTCATCGCCGTGGTCGGCGCGCATCTCGCACCGGACCGGGCCAAAGCCCTGCAAGGCGGATTGCTCAAGATGGGTCACTCGGCCGGCAGCGGCGATTCGTTGGCACCGTTGCTGCTGCGCGGATTCGTGCTGCCGAAGTTGCCCGCGCGCGCGCCGGCGCCGTGAGACGGCGATACTTTTGTGTGCTGCCGCTTGCGCTCGCCGCCTGCGCAGCGCCGCTGCGGCCCGCGCCGCCGGCAGCGGTTACGGCGCCTGTCTCGGTCACGGAACTGGCGGCGGCCATTGCCGCGGATGCAAAGCGCAGCGACACGGAAACCGATGCGAAGGTGCGCGAGCAGCTCGCCACCGACGCCAACAGCGAGGCGCTGGCCTGCCTCGGGCATGAACCACAGGCGGCCGCCTGTCTCTACGGCGAGGCAGTCGCACTCGGACTCGAGGCGCGGGCGCATCCGACGCGCGCCGGCGAGTCCCTGAAAAACATGCTCGAGGAATTGACCCGCGCCGAAGCAGCGGATGCCAATTACGATGAGGCCGGCCCCGCCCGCGTCCGTGCGCTGGTGTTGCTGCGGGCACCGGGGTGGCCGCTCGGCCCCGGCGACACCGAGGCCGGATTGGTCGCGGCGCGGCGCGCCGTGGCGCTGCGCCCGCTGTACCCCGCAAATTTACTGGCGCTGGCGGAAGCCTTGACCAAGAGCGGCGATGCGAACGGTGCGCGCGATGCGTACCAGCGCGCCCGCGACGCCGCGCAGGCACTTCCCGAGTCGGGGGACCGGGACCAATGGCTGCACGCTGCCGATCAG
>CAYRAC010000596.1:0-3185 GCA_964422045.1 uncultured Steroidobacteraceae bacterium | reverse complement strand
CGATTTGACGCACTGTCGCGCGAACAAACGCATGACGGTTGGTATGAGGAGGAGATCGTCGAACACGTCAGCGAGACCGTGCTCCCTGATCGCGCGCGCAGCGTAATCACCAGCAATAATTCACCCGACGTCGGATTCGAGCGCTCCATCAATCCGTATCGCGGATGCAGTCATGGCTGCGTATATTGCTTCGCGCGTCCGACGCATGCCTATCTCGGGCTGTCACCCGGCCTCGATTTCGAGACGAAACTTTTCTACAAGGCTGATGCGGTGAAGATTCTGGAAACCGAGCTCGCCAAACCCAAATACGTCTGCAAACCGATAGCGCTCGGCATCAACACCGACGGTTATCAACCTTTGGAGAAACGGCTGGCACTCACCCGCGGCATCCTCTCGGTCTTGGCGCGCTGCCGGCACCCGGTCACGATCGTCACCAAGAGCGCGCTCATCGTGCGCGACCTCGACTTGCTGACGGATCTCGCGCGCGACAAATTGGTCTCGGTGACGCTGAGTATCACGTCGCTGACCAACGACATCAAACGCACCCTCGAACCAAGGGCGGCTTCGCCGCAGGCGCGATTACGCGTGATGGAACAGCTCGCGCAAGCGGGGATTCCGGTCGGCGTGCTGGTCGCGCCCGTGATTCCGGCAATAACCGATCACGAAATGGAGCACATCTTGTCGGCCGCCAAACACGCCGGCGCGAGCAGCGCGGGCTATGTGTTGCTGCGTCTGCCGCTCGAAGTCGCGATCTTGTTTCGCGAATGGCTCGGCGAACATTACCCGGAGCGCGCCAAACATGTGATGTCGCTCATTAACCAGACGCGCGGCGGCAAAGACTACGATGCCAAATTCGGCGAGCGCATGGTCGGCACCGGAGCCTATGCCAAGTTGTTGCGCACGCGCTTCGAGTTGGCGCGGCGCAAATGCGGCTTCGACTCATCGCACGATCGCCACGAGCTGTCGACGCATTTATTCCGCGCGCCGCTGCCCGAGCAGCCGCAGTTGACCCTTGATTTTTAGTGGATCGCCGCTCAGTGATTGTTGCCTCCGGTTGCGAACATGATCTCTTTCTTGCCGAGCATGCCCTTGTGTTCGGTACTGGTGTCCATCATGTCGAACACCTTGGTCTGATACGCGATGAACTCGTCGTGCGATATGGTGCCGTCTCCATCCGTATCGATCTTGTGCATCATTGTCTTGGTGCGTAGACCGCGCGCGTACCCGCCGGTGGCAAAGCTCACGAGTTCGCCGCCGCTCGGACTAACGAATGTCTTGGCGTCGAGCTTGCCGGTCTTGTCCTTGTCGAGCATCGCAAAGACCTTTTCTTGATACGCGATCCATTCGTCCTTCGACACCATGCCGTCGCCATTGGTGTCCATCTTGTGCATCAATTTCTCGCTGCGCAGGCCGCGCGCATAGCCGCCGGTGGCGAAGGACGCCATGTCATCCGCCGTGGCGGCAGCCGAGTAACCGAGCGCGAAGGCGCATGTGATGACGAGAGCAGGCGCACGAATTGACTGAAAGCTAAGCATTGTCGATCCCCCGTTGATAGATACACAGTCGACCGAGCATCCGGCGAGATTATTACAGTGAATGGCCTGTGCGCCGGATAACAATGCTAAATTGCCGCGCGAGGGTGCGGCTATTTCCGGTTCCAAACGGCATAATCCCGAGCGAAATGAAGATCTTAGCCCTCGGACGAGGGGATTCGGTGGGTGCCCAGCTAGCGTGAGACGGCCTCGACTTCAGTAAATACGCGCAGAAAATTACCGCTCCAGGGGCCGGGCGGAAAGTCGGGTGTCAGGCCGAATTGAACGCGGAGGGCTCGCAGTTTTTCGTGATTACCGAGCGGCGAGAGACCGTGGAACTCCTGCAGCAACATGCGGTGCGCAGCGCCGATGTGAGCGACGTATCCTTACGTGAAGTTATGTGCGTCGGCTGCATTAGCCGGTCGCGATACTAAGAAGATAACGAAATATCATTACTCGCTGCGAGTAGCAGCGAGGAAACCGCAGCTATACTGAATTTCAGACGATGCTCACGCCGGCCAAGACGAATGACGCGGCGAAGAGCCGAGGCCGCGTAAATTTCATAATTCTGGAGTCGCCCATGAAAAGTTTCCTGAACACCTCGCCTATCGGCGTGCTATTGGTAGCCGCGGCACTTGCATTGAGCAGCGGGTCGGCTTTCGCCAAGGATGTGAAAGTGACCCTGAGCGGCGGCGAAGAAACGCCGCCGGTGACGACGTCCGCGTCCGGGACGGGCACGATCAAGATCGGCAACGACAAATCGGTCAGCGGCAGCATCAAGACCGCGGGAATCGACGGTACCGTTGCGCACATTCATGTCGGCGCTCCCGGCCAGAGCGGGCCGCCGATCATCACCCTCGAGAAAACCGCGGATGGCGTGTGGTCCGTTCCGGATGGCTCGAAGCTCACGGATGAACAATACGCGAGCTTCAAGTCCGGGAATCTGTACGTGAACGTTCACAGCGCCGAGCACAAGCCCGGCGAGATTCGCGCTCAACTCAAGCCTTGATCGAGACCAGCCCGCAGAGGACGTGATGAACGTGCGCCGCAGGATCGCCGTCATGTCGAGTTGCGTTCTATGCAGTGTCGGGATGAGCCTGGTGTCGAAAGGCCAAAGCCCGGAGGCGCCCGCTGATCTCACCTTTGCCGCAGAGAGCGGCAAGCCCAACACGGGCAGTTTGAGGACGAATTTGGCGGTGCTGCCGAAGAGCATGTCGGTAGCCGACATCATTTCACTGATGGCTAGGTATACGCAGGAACTCGGCGTGCAATGCGGATTCTGCCATGTGGAGAACCCGCAGACACAGCAGTTGGACTATGCCTCCGACGAGAATCCCAGGAAGCAAACGGCGCGAATCATGATCGGCATGCTCAGCGACATTAACAACAAGTATCTCCCGCAGGTCGGCGACCGGCGGTACGCGGCGCCCATCAGTTGCGGCAACTGCCACCAAGGGCAGACCTATCCTCCGGTATTCGATCCACGGTCGCAACCATGAGCGACAAGTGATCGAAGGATTCCATCTCATGACCGTTCGCGCGATTCGATTCGCGTTTCTCCTGAGTTCTTATCTGTGCAGCGTCAGCTCCGCACAGGTTCCAAATCACACTGTGCAGTGGGCGGCCTCGGTGATCTCGACCACGTCGACGTTG
>CAYRAC010000595.1:0-3200 GCA_964422045.1 uncultured Steroidobacteraceae bacterium | reverse complement strand
TCGCATACTCGCCTGTCACGATGCCAGACTGCCAACTTTTCTGCCAGTGGCTGCACGACGGATTCGTATTGGTGGGTCATTTCCCGGTAACATCCGCGTGACATCTGTTCGCATCTGCCAACCACAGGATCTATAAATGTCCTCGATTCGTACCTGGCACACCTATCTTGGGATTCTGATCGCCCCTAGCGTGCTGTTCTTCGCACTCACCGGTGACCTGCAACTCTTCGGTCTTCATGAGTCGCATGGTACGTATGTGCCGCCGCCGCTCATCGAGAAATTAAGCAGCGTGCATAAGGATCAAGTATTCGCACAAAAAGACCACGACGATCACGATCATTCCGAACACCCGCAACCTGGCGATGATCATGAGGCCGCATCGCTCGGCTCCTATCTGCTCAAAAGGTACTTTTTGCTCGTCTCACTTGCGCTCACGGCGTCGACGCTGTTGGGCCTGTGGATGGGACTGATGCAAGTCCGCCGCAAACGCGCGGGCTGGTGGCTGCTGGGAGTGGGTATCGTGGTGCCCGTCGCGCTTTGTTTCTTCTGAAGCCGCGAAAGTCCGCCGCTTAGCCGCGCCGCGCAAAGCCGTAACGGATTTCAGCGGGCAAGCACCTGGCCATGAAATGCAATGCCAACGGCAGCAAGATGACGTCGTCAACCACTCCTAGCAGGGGAATCGCAAAATTCAGCGGCTCGAGCGCGTACAAGCCGAGAAGCACGACGGCCGGCAACAGCCAAATCGGCCGATGTCGCTGGCGCAGCGCGAACCACAGCAAGGACAAGTCCTTTCCCGCAATGCGCCATAACCGCAACAGCCTCAGCATGCCCCACCCTACCGCGCTTGCACCTCACCGAACAACTGTCCGCAGAAATTTGGCCGCCGCCGCCTACCCCTCGCCGAGCGCCGCGCGCAGCGGCCCGATAAAGCCCTCATAGCGACGCCACCGATCGAGTGAGCCCTTGTCAATGGGCTGGCGCACCTGCCAATTGCTCGCCGTCAACACCGGCCGATCGGTGCGGTAGAATTCCAAGCAGCGCGAATCCCACGGCAGTCCAATGTGCTCGAGCATTCGGCGGCTCCAGCCTTGCGGATCGTCGACCAGGTCTTCATAGCGCACCTCGAATAGGGACTGCGGCGGCAACACGGCGCGCCAGTGCGCCATCAGACGCCGGTACTCATGGTAGTAATGCGCAAGGTCGCCGAAGTCGGTCGCGTAGGGGTGCGCCGCGGAGAACCCCTGAAAGTAGATCGACAAGCACGTGTCGAGCGCGTTTCGCTCAAGATGAATGAACCGGGCACCGGGCAGCGCCGCGTGAATGAGGCCGATGTTGGCGAAGTTGACGGGCAGCTTGTCGACGACGCGGGACGCATCGGGCGCCTGCAACGCAAGCCCCTCCAGGTAGGAGCGGCCAAGCTCGATGATCTTCGCCGCGCGCTGCGGGAGGGTCGCGGCGCGCTCGGCGTCCGCGGCAAAAATCCAGTACAGAAGCTCACCTGCGCCGTAGACCTCGGGGTGCGAGGCGAGGATCTGTTCGGTCAGGCTCGTGCCCGAGCGCGGCATTCCGACCACGAACACCGGACGTTCGGAGGCAACGCCGCAGGAACTTAAGGCCGCGAGCGCATTTCGATCGAAAGCCGCGATCGTCCGCGCCACCCGCTGCGTCCACTCCGCCCGGTCGTAGCGAATTCGGCTGCGACGGGCGAGTTCGTTGCCGAGCCGATGATGCTCGAAAGCCGCATCACGGTCGTCGACGTCATCGTAGTACTTGCCCAGCGCATGGTGCAGGTTGATGGCGTGTGCCACACTCAAGCCGCGCGCCAGCACGCGCTCCGCGGCGTCGCGCCACGGCGCCTCCGCCGGACCCATTCTGCGCACGGCCATGAGGCTGGTCAGCGCCTCCGGCAGCTCCGGGTCGATGAGCAATGCTTTGCGCAGCAATTCTTCAGCCTCATCGAACCGACCATGGTCGATGGCGAGGCTGCCGAGCAACGCGAGCGTGTCTGCAGCGCCGGGACGCAGCGCGAGCGCCCGCCGCGCGCTCGCCTGCGCCTCCGCGAGCTGCCCGAGGGCCCGCTCGGCCATGGCATGCGCGGTGTGCAGCGCGGCATGGTCGGGGGCGATCTTAAGTCCACTGCGGTAGGCCGCATCGGCCTCATACAGCAAGTTCAGCGCAAGCAGCGAATTGCCAAGGTTCAGGTGCGCCTCCGCCAACTGCGGCTCGAGCTCGATGGCGCGCCGGCAATGCTCGATCGCCGCGCGAAAATCGCCCAGACAGTGCAGCGCGTGACCTAAGTTGGCGTGCAGCTTGGCGTCGGTCGGCGCACGCGCGAGTGCGTCGCGGTAGCTGCGCACGGATTGCTCGTAGCGGCGAAGCCCAACGAGCAAGGTCGCGTACTCGTTCAATAGCTCTGCGCTCGAGCCCTTTGCCAGCAGCCGCTCATAGTGGGGAATCGCCTCTGCGGCGCGACCGACGGCGCCGAGTGCGCGCGCGATCTGCGTGACCGCGCCCACAAACTCCGGGCGTAGCTCGATCGCCGTCCGCAATCAGGCGATCGCCGCGTCCGTCTCGCCTGCCTCGAATAGCGCGCTGCCGAGGTTGCGTTGACCCTCCGCGAGTCGCGGCTCGAGCGCAATCACGCGCCGGTATCCTTCGATCGCGGCCGCGATCGAGCCCTGCGCGCGCTTGGCATTCGCGAGGTTGCCAATGGCCGCGGCGAACTCAGGCTTGAGCGCGAGCGCGCGTTGGCAGCTCGCAACCGCGTCCGCCGTGCGTCCCAGCCGCAGCAGTACTTGGCCTAAATCGTTGTGCGCCTCGGCGAACTCCGGGTACAGAGCGGTCGCGCGAGCGAAGCTATCCGCCGCCCGCTCGAGCAAACCCTGATCCTCCAGCGCCCGTCCAAGGGCCCACGCGCGCTCCGCGTCCAACGGCGGCCGTCGCACGGCGGCCACAGCAGCCGGCGTCTTGCCGCAACAGTGCTTGAACTTACGCCCGCTGCCGCAACGGCAGGGCTCATTGCGTCCGGGTGGCATCTGGACGGTAGCGTTCGAGTGCATCGCCGAGCGCCTCGCGCAGTGGGCTGAGCCATGGCTCGTAGTGGCGCCACTGCTCGAGTCCCTCGCGAAAGATGGGCTGGCGCACTTGCTCCGAGCTCGCCGTGACGATGCTGCGTTCGGTGCGGTGGAACTCCAGGCAGG
>CAYRAC010000594.1:0-3201 GCA_964422045.1 uncultured Steroidobacteraceae bacterium | reverse complement strand
CGATGTCCTGGTTTAAAAAACCCCTCGACGGAGACGATCCCATGATCAATGCCAATTCAAGCGGCCGTGTGCCTGCACCCGAACCGAGCGTGACGCGCCCCGAGCCGCGTGAGCCGCGCGCCGAACCGCGCGAGCCGCGTGCGGAGCCGCGCGCGCCGCAACCGCGCGCTGCCGAAGCGCGCGCGCCCGAAGTGCGTGTCCCGGAACCCGCTGCGCGCGCCTCGGTCTTGGGGCCGACGCTGCGATTCCGAGGTGAGCTATCGGCGCAAGAGGACTTGATCGTTCAAGGCAGCATTGAAGGTTCGATCACGCATACCCAGAGCCTGACCATCGGGACCGATGGCTCGATGAAAGGCGACATTCGCGCACGGGTGATCGTGATCGACGGCAAGGTCGAAGGCGACCTGTATGCCACCGAATCCGTAAGCATCCGCGCCACGGCGAAGGTCAAAGGGAATGTCTTTGCGCCGCGCGTCGGCATCACCGATGGTGCGTTTTTCCAGGGTCAGGTCGAAATGCAGCCCTCCGGCGCCGCGGTGCAGGAACATAGCGCCCGGCTGCGTCAGGCCTCGCAGGCGCCGCTCGAAGGAGCCGTGGTCGATCAGATGTTGGGCGCAAGCTAGTAGCGGTCGCGGGGCCGTATTGCCTCAGGGCAGGAACAACTCCGGATCGACCCACGCGTGGTTCAGATTCAATCCCCAGTGCAGATGGGGCCCGGTCGCGCGCCCGGTCATCCCGACGGCGCCGAGGCGCGCGCCCGCGGCTACGCGTTGTCCGGGTTGCACGTCGATCGAGCTCAAGTGGCAGTACATACTGATCAGGCCACGGCCGTGATCGACGAAGACGGTGTTGCCGTTGAAGAAATACTCTCCCGTGTCGACCACAGTGCCCGCGATCGGCACCCGTACGGGAGTACCCGTGGGTGCCGCGATGTCCATGCCACTGTGCGGATTGCGGGCTTCGCCGTTGAAGATTCTGCGCGAGCCGAATGAGCTGCTGCGTGGACCGGGCACCGGTTGCGGCAAGCGCAATGATTCCGGTGCAAGATCGGTCCAGTGGCTCAACGCATGGGCGATGCGGATTTTCTCCGCGTTGATGCGCGTCAGGTCTGCAGGCGATGGGTTGACTTGGCGCGGTGCAACTTTGAGCGACTGGCTGGTGTATTGCTTGTCGCCCACGGTGAAATCGATTTCCTCTCGGCGATCGGCGCCGCGCACGATCACGGGCCGTACGCCCAACGGTGCCGACAAGGGGATGCCGATGATGGCCACCCAATGCGAGCCGTCCTGGATCACCAGTGCCCGATTTCCATCGGTGTCGACGTAGGGCATCACAGGGCCCGTCGTCTCCAGCCGCAGGATCTTCACTCCGCCTGGTACCGCGCTCTCGCGCGGCAATTCAAGGCCCTGTCCGAACGCGTGAGAGGCGAGCAGCAGGCCCGCCATCAATGATTTTTGATTCACGAAGCACCCTCGACTCGGGCACGAACCCGGCCTCGTGCGAGCCGCGCTTCGATCATGGAGCCGGGTTGCGCGTCGGCAGCGTCGCGCAGGATCTCGCCGCCTTCAGCGCTGACGATGGCGTAGCCGCGCGCGAGCGTCGCGAGCGGGCTGACGGCATTCAGCGTGCGCTCGAAGCGCAGCAGCTTCTCGCGTCTCGAATCCAGCGCATGCCGCCAAGCGCGGTTCAGCCGTTGATCCAGATTCTGCAAGCGCAGCAGCTGTTGCGCCAGGCGTGCGGATGGACTCACTTGCGCCGCGCGTCCACTCAGCCAACGCAACCGCTCGCCGTAGCCCTGTAGTCGCCGCCGCAGGGCGCGCAGCAAACGCTGTTCGAGTTCATCCAATCGTTGCGCCTGGGCATTGAGGCGCGCAGCGGGGCTGACGAGCGCCGCGCGCCGTGCAAGCCGGCCCAGTTGTTCGCGGTGCGTCAGGAGCCTGCGCAGCATTGCGCGCTGCAACCCGGCCTCGAAGCGCACAAAAGCGCCCAGCCATTCCTCGCCATCCGGCACCACGAGCTCCGCGGCGGCGGACGGGGTGGGCGCGCGCACGTCGGCGGCAAAATCGGCAATGGTAATATCGATCTCGTGACCGATCCCCGTGATTACCGGAATCGGCGAGGCCACGATGGCGCGCGCCAAGCGTTCGTCATTGAATGCCCACAAATCCTCCAAGGAACCGCCGCCTCGGGCCAAGATGAGCACATCGCACTCGGCACGTCGCCCGGCGGCCTCGAGCGCTGCAATGATCTCGGCAGCGGCGTTCCCCCCCTGCACGGCTACCGGGTAGATCAGGACCGCGGCTGCGGCAAAGCGCCTCGCAAGCACGTGCAGGATGTCGTGAACCGCGGCGCCGCTCGGCGAGGTGATGATGCCGACCCGGCGCGGTAGGCCCGGCAGGGGGCGCTTGCGCTGCGTCGCGAACAGGCCCTCGGCGGCGAGTCTGGTGCGCAGCTCCTCGAACTGCCGCTGCAGGGCCCCGAGGCCCGCGTCCTCCATATGATCAACGATCAGCTGGTATTCGCCGCGCGGCTCATAGAGCCCAATCCGCGCGCGCACCAGCACTTTCAGTCCGTCCCGCACCCCGAATGTGCACAGCAAATTTCGCTGCCGAAACATGGCGCAACGAACCTGGGCGGTGGCGTCTTTCAGCGAGAAATACCAGTGTCCTGAACTGGGACGCGAAAAATTCGAGATCTCCGCCTCCAGCCAGAGACTGCCAAATCCACGCTCGAGCAGCACTCTGACCTCGCGATTGAGGCGCGAAACGCTGTAAATGTCGCGATCCGGGCGCCGCGGCAGGGGCTGGTTGTCGGCTGCTTGCATGGACAAATGATAGCGGTTTACCGCGCAGCAGTCGCAAGGTACAATGCGCCGCCTCTTAGATGAACCCGTGAACGCTCCCCTATGCGTATTCTTGAAGAGGCACTCACATTCGATGACGTCCTGCTGGTGCCGGCTTACTCTGAAGTGCTGCCCGGCGAAGTGTCGCTCGCCAGCAAGCTGACTCGCGAAATCCAAGTCAATCTGCCGGTGATTTCCGCGGCGATGGACACCGTTACGGAGGCGCGCCTGGCGATTACCATCGCCCAAGAGGGCGGTATCGGCATCATCCACAAGAACATGTCGATCGATGCTCAGGCGCGGCAAGTCGACCGCGTCAAGAAGTTCGAGAGCGGCGTGATCAGCGACCCGATCACCGT
>CAYRAC010000593.1:0-3210 GCA_964422045.1 uncultured Steroidobacteraceae bacterium | reverse complement strand
TGCACGTCCATCGACTGCAGCGCATTCGACGGCTCCTGCGCCTCGCCGCTCAACAGCGCGTCGGTAGTGGCCAACGACGGCAGTGTGATTTTGAATCGAGTCTCGTGACCGAGCAGGGTGGCGAGCGCAATGCGTCCGCCGGATTCATGGATGTAGCGCCGCACCATGGCCATGCCGGTGCCATGCGGCGCTTCGCCCGGGACCGCCTCCAAGGTCGTGTAGCGCGACTTGAAAATCAATTTGATGGCCTGTCGGTCGCGCATCCGGCTCGCCGCCTCGGCGTCGATCACGCCCTTGGCAACCGCGGTGGCGCGGACCTTGTCCGCATCGAGGCCGCAGCCGTCGTCCTGAAAGTGCAGCTCGTAGCTCTGGTCGGGTAGAACCTTGAATTCCAAGTGCAAGGTTCCATGCGCCGGCTTGGCCGCGGCCGCGCGCGCCGCTGAGCTTTCGATGCCGTGCATCACGGCGTTACGAATCAGCTGAATGGCGACGTTCTTGATGGTGGCCTGATAGCGCGGCGGCACCAGCTGCAGGCCCGCGGTTTCGAGTACCACGGTCTTGTGCAGTTCTTGGGCCACGAGTTCGGTGAGCCCCTGCAGCGTGCTGTCGAGGCTGCCGGCCTGGGCCGTGTGCTGCGCCTTCGCGAGCGCAGATGGTTGCTCCGACTCGGCGATGAATTTCGGCGCTTCGATGATCGCGGTGCCGGTATCCGTGATCCGCGGCTCCGCTTGGGCTTCATCGGCCTGCACGACGGGACTTGCCTGCGTGGTGAGCGAGCGCAGCAACGCAAACTCGCCGTACAGCTGATCGAGCTTGACGGCGAGGGGCAGAAAGTCGCTGCCGCTCAAGGCGCCGCGGCTGCGCAATTCCTGCAGCGCATCCTCCAGCAGGCGTGCCGCCGCTTCGAGACCGGTGAGCTTGAACGCCGCCGCGTCGCGGCGCACACGATCGACCTCATCGAGCGTTTCTTCGAGCTTGTTGCGAAACGCGTCCGCCTGGCGCGCCGGCTTCTTCAAGACGCCGTTGATCGCGCGCATCGAGGCGTCGGTGCGCTGCAGGAACGCGCCGAAGCGCGCGCCGCCGCCCATCAATACACCGCGCAAGATCTCGCCCTGCGTCTGCACTTGGGTGCGCAAGTCCTCGAGTTCGCGCACCTGCTGTACGCGCGCGGTAATGTCGGTGATGCGCACCAGCCAGGCACGCGGTTCGCGCGGCAGATGCACGGCGTTGAATTCAAAACAGTAATGCACCGTGGCAAAGCTGCCGTCGCCATTCGCCAAGCGGACTTCGATATCCTGCAGCGGGTTCGCCGGCATGTCCTCGGTGGCGACCGCGGTATCGAGCAATTTATTCACATAGGTGCGGGCGATGCTCAGACTTTTCGCGGACACCACCGGTGCGATGAGTTTCTCAAAGCTCAAGTTGGCGAAGTCCTGGCGCCGAAACAGCGTGCTCAGCGAGTTCGAAATCTGCGTCAGGATCTTGTCTTTGGAGTCGAGCAGGCACAGGCCCTGCGAGCTGCCCTTGAATATGGCATCGGTCAGGCGGGTGCTCGCGCCCAGCAGGTCCTGCTTCTCGCGCTCGTGACGTTTGAGGGAAATGAACATGTATCCGGAGATTGCCAAACGCCTGCCGCAGCGGGATTGATGGCGTTCACAGTAGGATCGGACAGTTACATATCTCGCGCGAAGTTAACCGGCGACTGAGACTCAGGTCACAGTCAGCGCGGCGGTCGGTATCGCTGGGCCGAGATCGGCGAGCAACTCATCGACCGAGAAGTAGCGGGAATTCGGCCGCTTCGCCATGAGCCGGTCGAGCAGCGGTTGCTGCGGCGCCAACACGGGCGGCAGGGTGGGCACGGGCTCGGTGCTGTGCTGGGTCATGATGGCCAACGCCGTCTTGCCGGTATAGGGCTTCTGGCCGGTGAGCATCTCGTAGAACATGACTCCCAAACTGTACAGGTCCGTGCGGGCATCGACGCGCTGCCCTTGCGACTGCTCCGGGCTTATATAATACGGCGAGCCGAGTACCTGACCGATGCCGGTGGTACCGGAGTCCTCCATCGCGCGCCGCGCCAAACCGAAATCGATGAGCACCGGTGAATTATCATCGCGCAACATGACGTTCGCCGGCTTCAAGTCGCGATGCAAGATCCCGAACACGTGGATGACGCGCAACGCCTCCGCGATGCTGCGCAGATAGTACAGACTCTCATCAACGCTCATGGGATTGCGCAGGCGGTCGCGCAGGTCGCCGCACGGGAAATACTCCATCGCCAGGTACAGATGACGCGGCAAGGACCCAAAATCGTAGATCTCGGCGATGGCGCGATGGGTGATGCTCGAGATGATCTCGTATTCGCGCTGGAAGCGTTCCGCGTCGTCGAGTTCGCGCTGCGATTCGCCGCGATTCATCACCTTGAGTACGACGTTGCGGCGCAGGCGCTCGCTGCGTGCCAGAAAAACCTGCGAGAAATTGCTGGTCGCGATGTCCTTGACGATGGAATAGCCGGGAACCTCGACGCCGCTCCCCTCGCTGCCGGATTGGTTCAGCGCCTTGGTGGCCTCCTTGGCGGCTTCCAGGGCCGCACGGCGCTTCGACCAGATGTCGTTGATCGCCGCCAACAGTTGATCGCGGGTAATGCGCGTCAGCGGCAAATACTCCTTGGCGCCGGCCTTCATGGCGCGCACCGCCGTCAATTCGTTGCCGTTCTCGGCGAGCACTATGCAGTGCAAGGTGGGTCGCGGCTGCAGCAACTGGGTCAGGCACTGCAGCACGCCGGCGGACACCGTTTCGTCGGCGAAATCCGCCTGCAGGATCACGGCGTCCGGCGGGCGTTCCGTCAGCAGTTGGTTCAGCGCAGCAGGGTCCGGCGCCGGCACGGTGGTGACCTGGGCGTTCGGCCAATGACTCGTCACGTGGTGCGTGAGCCATTGCAGGCGCTTGGTGTCGCCGCCCACCACCAGCAAAATTGGATCGGTCCGGTCTGGCATAGATCGAGTCTGGCACTAGGAACGCGCAGCGTAGCGTGTGAAATCAGGGTTGGCCCGTCGGGAATTCACATTTCCCGCCCCTTGAGCGGAAAATTGAAACCATACCCCGTTGCGGGAGTCTTAGAATATCCGGGATATCCGCAGAGTGTGCAAGAGAGGTCGTATTTCAATGGGTAGCATCAGAACTTGGTCGCTGGCGCTGGTTGCGGGAGTCTTC
>CAYRAC010000592.1:0-3243 GCA_964422045.1 uncultured Steroidobacteraceae bacterium | reverse complement strand
AAAGCAAGATCACCTACATCGACGGCGATGCCGGCGTGCTGTTGTACCGCGGCTATCCGGTCGAGCAGCTCGCCGAGAAGTCGAGCTTTCTGGAAGTAGCCAATCTGCTGATCAACGGTACGCTGCCCAACAAAACCCAGCTCTGCGCGTTCCAGAATTCGATCATGCGGCACACCATGGTCAACGAGCAATTGCTGCGTTTTTTCCAGGGGTTCCACCACAATGCGCACCCCATGGCGATGGTGTCCGCGGTGGTCGCTTCGATGGCCGCGTTCTACCACGACACCACCGATATCGAAAATCCGCGCCACCGCGAGATTTTCTCGCATCGTATTATCGCGAAACTGCCGACCATTGCGGCAGCCGCGTACAAGCACACGCTCGGACAACCGTTTGTCTACCCGCGCAACGACCTGCGTTATTGCGCGAACATGCTCAATATGTTCTTTGCGGTGCCGTGCGAACCGTATGCGATCGATCCGGTCGCCGCGGAGGCGCTCGATTTGCTGTTCATTCTGCACGCCGATCACGAACAGAACGCCAGTACCTCGACGGTGCGTCTGGCGGGCAGCACCGGTGCAAATCCGTACGCTGCCATATCGGCCGGCGTGTCCGCCCTGTGGGGGCCGGCGCACGGCGGCGCCAATGAAGCCGTGCTCAATATGCTCGATGGCATCGGCTCGGTGGCGAACATCGATAAATTCCTGGCGCGCGTCAAGGATAAGAGCGACCACGTGCGCTTGATGGGTTTCGGCCACCGCGTCTACAAGAATTTCGATCCGCGCGCCAAGATCATCCGCGGCATGTGTTACCGCGTGCTCGAGAAGCTCGGCAAGACGGACAATCCGCTGTTCGAGTTGTCCTTGAAATTGGAGGAGATTGCGCTCAAGGACGATTACTTCGTGTCGCGCAAACTGTACCCGAACGTGGATTTCTACTCCGGCGTGATCTACAGCGCTCTCGGAATCCCGCGCTCCATGTTCACCGTCATGTTCGCCATCGCGCGAACCGCCGGCTGGCTGGCGCAGTGGCAGGAAATGGTCTCGGATCCTCATATGAGAATCGGCCGGCCGCGCCAGCTTTACACCGGGCCGACACTGCGAGATTACCAGCCGATCGATAAGCGCTGATCGATGGCGCAGGCAGCTCTCGCTCGATTCTGCGTCTTGACGGCACTGCTCGCAGGCGGCGGCACCCGCGCCGCGCTCGCTGACAATGCCTGTCCGAGCCCGGCGGGTCCGGTGGCACTTGGCAGCGCGCAATGGAATGGCTGGGGCCGCGATCTCGACAATACGCGCTACCAGCCCGAGCCCGCGATTCGCGCCGCCGACGTGCCTAAGCTGGCCGTGAAATGGGCGTATGGCTACCAGAACGGCACGGAATTCGGCCAGCCCACCATCGTCGACGGGCGCCTGTTCGTCGCCGGTTCCGCAGGCCGTATTTACTCGCTCGACGCCAAAACCGGCTGCACCTATTGGACCTATGACGCCGCAGCGGGCAGCCGCACCGCGATTACCATCGGCGAACTCGCGCGCTCGCGCGTCGCAGCTCTGCCGCGGCGCCTGAAACGCACATTGACCCACCTCGATGTCATCAAGGCACCGAGCGCCGCATTCTTCGGCGACGACAGCGGCGCTGTGTACGCGCTCGACGCGCAGAAAGGCACGCTGCTCTGGAAAACCCAAGTCGACAGCCACCCCCTGGCGCGCATCGTGGGCGCGCCGACGCTGTACAACGATCGTCTGTACGTGGCGGTATCCTCGACCGAAGACAGTGCCGCCGCCAATCCGAGCTACGGCTGCTGCACCTTTCGCGGCAGCGTGGTCGCGCTCGAGGTTGCCGGCGGCAAAATCAGCTGGAAGAGCTACACGGTTCTCGAGGAGCCGCAACCGACCCGCAAGAACAGCGTCGGCATTCAAGAATTCGGCCCGGCCGGGGCGGCGGTGGCCTCGTCGCCGACCCTCGATGCAAAACGCAATGTGCTGTACGTCGCAACCGGCGGCTCCACCACCGGGATTGAGCAGTCTTTGACGGACGCCGTGGTCGCCTTTGACCTCACCGACGGCAAGCTGCGCTGGGTCAAGCAGTTGCTGCGCACGGACAGCGTACCGGCCGCCTCCGGCTCGTTGAGTTCTCCCGTACTGCGCACACTGGCGACCGGCAACCAGGTGCTGCTGGCAGGAAAAAGATCGGGGATCGTGTACGGTCTGGATCCCGATCACGGTGGCGAGATCTTGTGGCAGACGAAGATCGCGGGCGGCCCTGCCGGCGCGTCCGGCGGGATTGCCTGGGGCAGCGCCGCGGATCACCGGAATCTGTATGTCGCGATCTCGGGTCTGCTGGCGCAGCCCGCCAATGCCTCCGGCAGTTTGACCGCGCTCGATATGACCACCGGGGCGGTGCGTTGGCACACGGCGTCCCCGCAGCCGCCCTGCAGCGCGAGCGATCACGGCTGCTCGCACGGCGAATCGCAAGCCGTGACGGTCATGCCGGGCAGCGCATTCTCCGGATCGCTGGACGGGCACCTGCGCGCCTATTCGACCATCGACGGCAAGATTCTCTGGGACTTCGACACGGCCAAGGACTTTCAAACCAAGAACGGCATCAAGGCCGGCGGCGGACCCCTCGACAACGGCGGAGCGACGATCGTGAACGGCAGCGTGTATGTCAATTCGGGTAACGCGCTGCTCGCCTTTTCGGTCGACGGAAAATAAGGACCCTTGCAATCACCATGATATTTTTCAAGCGGCTTGCTTCGGCCGGACTGTGTTTGCTCGGTGGCTGCATCGGCGCCACGGCGCAGGGCGCCGCGGGGCACGCCGCCGATACGCAACCCGCGCCGGCGATCGAAAACGCGGTGGTGAAAATCTTCGCCACGATGCGCTATCCGGATCCCTTCAAACCGTGGACGAAACAGGCGCCGAGCGAGGCCACCGCCTCGGGTGTGGTGATCGAAGGCAAGCGCATCCTCACCAATGCCCATGTCGTTCTGTACGCGAGCCAGGTTCAGGTTCAAGCGAGTGCCGCAGGCGACAAAATGCCCGCCACCGTGGTCGCGGTCGCCCCGGGCATCGATTTGGCCGTGCTGCAGCTCGATGATCCCAGTTTCTTCGATTCGCATCCGCCGCTGGCGCGAGCCAGCAAGCTGCCGCAAATCAAGGACGCCGTTCTGGCTTACGGCTTCCCGACCGGCGGCAATTCGCTGTCGATCACCAAGGGAATCGTCTCGCGCATCGAATTCGT
>CAYRAC010000591.1:0-3252 GCA_964422045.1 uncultured Steroidobacteraceae bacterium | reverse complement strand
GTGCTCGGGCAATTCGGGCTCGCGGCGGATGCCGCGGCCAAGTATCCGTCGCAACTCTCCGGCGGCATGATCAAGCGCGCGGCGTTGGCACGCGCGCTCAGCCTCGAACCCAAGCTGCTGCTGCTCGACGAACCGACCGCGGGCTTGGACCCCATTTCCGCCGCGGCCTTCGATGAGCTACTGTTATACCTTCACTCCCAGCTGCGGCTCACGGTGGTCATGATTACCCACGACCTCGATACCTTGTTTCGGACCTGCAGCCGAGTCGGCGTCATCGTCGACGGGCGCATGACCACCGACAGCCTGGATGGAATGCTGCACAACCAGACTCCTTGGATACACGATTATTTCCACGGCTCGCGGGCGCGCGCTGCCGCCAAGGACGCCGATGGATAGGGACGCGAATTATGTGGCGGTGGGCGCATTCGTGCTGCTGGTGATCGCCATGGCCGGCTCGTTCGTGCTCTGGTACACGAACAATCAGGACAAGGCGATTTACTTGACCTATGAGATCTATTTCCCCGGCACCGTCAGCGGCCTCACCCAGGGCAGCCCGGTGCGCTACCTGGGGGTCGACGTCGGCAAGGTGACTCGAATACTCATCGATCCGCAACAGCGCAATCGCGTGCTGGTGATCGCCGACATCCAAGCGACTGCGCCGATCGACGGCAGCACCCGCGCATCCTTGAGCCTGCAGGGCGTCACGGGCCTCCTGTTCATCGATTTGGAGCAGGATCACAAGGCCGCAACGCCGGGGGTGCTTGCCGATGGTTTGCATTACCCCGTGATTCGCTCCGCGCCGTCGGATTTCGACGTATTGTTGAGCAGCTTGCCGGCGCTGACCACGCACCTGGTCGAATTGGCGGATCGATTCAACCAGGTATTCAGCGACGACAACGTGCGCTCATTCAATACGACGCTCACCAATGTACGCCTCGCCAGCGAACATCTTCCCGGTACGTTTCGCGAGGTGCAGGAGTTGGTGGCGGATGTTCGCCGCATGACACAGGAAGTACAGGGAGCCGCCTCCGACCTGCGCCGCATCGAGACTCACGCGACGCCCGATATCGAGTCCGCCGTCGCCAACATCCGGCAAGTTTCCGACAATCTGGCGAAGACCTCGGAGCGCCTGCAGCAATTCATCGCCGACAATGAACCGGGGGTGTCGCGTTTTACCCAGCAAAGTCTCCCGGAGTTCGAGCAACTGCTGCGCGAGAGCCGGCAAGCGGCGCGTGATTTTCGTGATCTGTCGCGCAGCCTGAAACAGGATCCGTCGCAGCTCATCTATGAGCCCAACTACCGCGGCGTCGAGGTGGCGAAGTGAGCCGTACGATCCGGCGGGCGGTGATTCTCGCGGCCGCGTGCCTCAGTGCCTGCTCGGGACTGTTTCAAAGCAAGATCGCGCCCCCCACCATCTACGTGCTGGCGGCGGCGCCGCCCGCGCAAGCGCCGCCGGACGCGAGAGTCCCCGTCGATCTGGCGATTCTCAAACCCAAAATGCCCGCCGGACTCCAAATGGACCGCATCGCCGTGCTGTACCCGGATCGGCGCCTGGATTATTTCGCCGATGCGCGTTGGAGCGGACCGCTCACTGAGGTGCTGCAAGATTTCGCGGTTCGAGAATTTCAGCTGCACGGCAATCTGCGCACCGTCAGCGGCGATACGTCGGTGTTCGCAAGCGCTTACTGGCTGGAACTCGAATTCAGCGACTTTCAGGCTGAATACACGCAGGCTTCGGCGGCGCCCGCCGTGCACGTGCGATTGCTGGCCCGGCTCGGCCGTTCCGGCGACCGCCGCATCCTCGGTCGATTCGAGGCGGATGCGCTGAAGCCGGCGACGCAAAACCGGCTGACGGCCATCGTCGATGCCTATGCGCAGGCGGCCGATGCGGCGCTCGGGGAGATCGTTGCCGCCGCCGCTGCCGTGCTCGCCAAGAATTCACAATCCCCGTAGTTTATTCGGTGTCGATCCCGGCTTGCGCCGCCTCGATCGCCATGCCGACTTCCAGCCAGCGAACTTCCATGGCGGCGGCATCGCGGGTCAAATCGGCGTGTTGCGCCTGCAGGCCACGGTGCATCGGATCCTGGCACAACTGCGCCTCGAGCCGGTCGCGTTCGGCCGCGATCGCCGTCAGCCGCAGTTCGATCTGCTCGCTTTCGCGGTGCAGCCGGCTCAAGCGCGCGCGCGGCGTTGCGGGGGCGGCCGCCTTGGCAGGGCTCTCGGGCGCGCGCCGCGCCGGCTTGGGCGCGCCGCGGGATCTCAGCCAGTCCTGGTAATCGTCCAAATCGCCGTCGAAAACCTTGAGCTTGCCGTCGGCAACCAGCCATAAGGAATCCGCCACCGTCTTGATCAGATGACGATCATGGGACACCAACAGCATGCCGCCCTCGAAACTTTGCAGGGCCACGGTCAGGGCGTGACGCATGTCGATGTCGAGGTGATTGGTCGGTTCATCGAGCAGCAGCAAGTTGGGCCGCCGCGCCACCACCAGCGCCAGAGTCAGGCGCGCCTTCTCCCCGCCTGAGAAGCGTCCGACCGGATCGAACGCGCGCTCGCCGGCGAATCCGAATCTTCCGAGGTGGTCGCGGACGCGCTGCTCGTCGCCCTGAGCGAAATCCACGCCTCCCAAATTGCGCAGATGCCAAAACGCATCGCAATCCGGCTTGAGCTGCTGCAACTGCTGCTGCGCGAAATAGCCGATGCACACATCCGCCGCGGCGACGCGCGTACCCGCAAGCGGGGGCAGCTCGCCCGCCAACATCCGGGTGAGGGTCGATTTGCCCGCGCCGTTCGGACCGAGCAGGGCAATGCGGTCCTGCGGCCCGATCGAGGCGTCGATGCCGGCGACGATGGGCGTGTCGCCATAACCGCAAGCCGCGCCTTCAACCGTCAACAGCGGTCGTGGCGTCCCCCGCGGCGCGGCGAATTCGAACTCGAACGGGCTGTCGACATGCGCGGGGACGATGCGCTCCATGCGTTCCAGCATTTTGATCCGGCTTTGCGCCTGGCGCGATTTGGTGGCGCTCGCCCGGAAGCGATTCACGAACGCCGTGATCTGCGCGACGCGCCGCAGTTGGCGCGCCTCGAGTACCTGTTGCAGCGCCAATTCTTCCGCACGTTTCTGCTCGAACTGCGAATAATTACCGGAATAGCCGCGCACCGCCTGATTTTCGATATGCAGAACCCGGTCGATGATCGCATCGAGGAATTCGCGGTCGTGCGAGATCATCAACAGCGTGCCCTTGAACGCCG
>CAYRAC010000590.1:0-3253 GCA_964422045.1 uncultured Steroidobacteraceae bacterium | reverse complement strand
TCCGCGAAACCTTCGTCGAACCACGGCTGCGTGGGCGGATAGTTGTAGTTGAGCAAGACTTTGGCGAAGTCGTAAGCGATCGACCGCGAACTATCGTTACGAGAAAGATTGAGCACAAAATAATAACGGTCGTCACCGGGCAGAAAAAATGCGTCGGAAATAAGTGGACCGGTACGTCCTGGGACGACACCCGAGTACTCGTCTTCGCTGCGCAACGCTATGATCTCGATCGGCTCGGAAAGACTGATGCGAGAGCGCATCAGGAGTTGACCGAAGGCGGAGCGCATTTGTTCAAAACGCGCGATGGCTTCGTGCCCCCCGCGTTCTTCCTCGGCGTTGGTGACCAACGTAAAGTGGCTGGAGTTGAGACGTATCCAGTGCGGCTCGGCGGCTTCGGTCATAGCTGCCGAAAGCAAACAGCAGAGCACCAGCAATCGCGAGAAGAAATGAAATGCACGGGACATGAAGGACCGGGAACAAAGAAATGCTACCACGCGGTGCTGCGCCGCCGTCCGCGTGACAGCCGGCGGGATGCCGGCGTTACTGTCCCGCACAAAGTTTCTCCACCGCCCAGCGGGCGCTCTCAGCGATCACTAAATCTTCATCCGAGGAAAGCTTTTGGAGCTGCGCAACGAAACGCCGATTTCCACTATTGCCCATGGCGATGATCGCATTTCGGCGCAAACCGGAGCGCTTGGTGCGTCGAATGGCCGACCCACGAAATTTCTCGCGAAATTCTTCCGCGCCGATTTCCGCCAGCCATTCCAGTGCCGGGTTGACCAAGCCAGATCGAGGCTGGAATTCCGCGGCGCCGGTTTCGGGCGCCCTGCGGTTCCACGGGCAAACGTCCTGGCAAATGTCACAACCAAAAACGTGGCGGCCGATTCCCTCTCGCATGTCATCGGGAATCGCCCCGCGCTTCTCGATGGTCAGATAGGAAATACATCGGTTCGAGTCGAGTTGATAGGGCGCAACCAGCGCGTCCGTCGGACACGCGTCGATGCAGCGAGTGCAAGTACCGCAGCGGTCGGGCGCGGGCAGATCAGGGGTCAATTCCAAAGAAGTGAGAATCACGCCCAAGAACAGCCATGAGCCCATCTTCTGGTTGAGGATGCAGGTGTTCTTGCCGATCCAGCCGACGCCGGCGTACTTGGCATAGACGCGCTCGACGAGTGGGCCGGTGTCGACATAGCAGCGCGTGACCAAGTCCGGCTGCACAGCGAATTCGCGAAGTTGCGTCTCAACCTCGCGCAACCGGCGGAGAACAGCGTCGTGATAATCTTCCTGCCCCCACGCGTAGCGCGAGATCCAGCCTCGATTGGGTTCGCTGGGCTCGACGGAATAAGGATGCTGCGTGTTGTAGTTGATAGCGCAGACGATTACGCTCCGCGCCCACGGCGCGGTGGTGCGTAGCGAGGCGCGCTTGAGCGCTCCAGCCTCATCGCGGGATTCCAGATATTTCATTTCTCCGGCGCGGCCTGCGGCGATCCACTCGGGAAAGTGGCGAAGCTCGGCGAATTCGTCAACCGGAGCGACTCCGGCAAGGTCAAAGCCTGCGGTGCGGGCGGCATCTTTGACAAGCGACGTGATTTGGGCGATCTGAGGCAAACGGAGCATCCAAACTCCATTATCCCAGCTTGTGGTTCAGAATGACCGATGTGGGCTGCTTCCTCGGTATCAGCATTTACTTTCAAGAGTCATACCTGCCAAAGAAAGCCAATCCCGCCGAAATGGCAGCTACAATCCTTGCATTGGCGGAGGGTACATTGGCGATTGCGGCTGCTCGGGAGAATCCTGGTCAAGTCAGTTCCAATTTGCCGGGTTCGAACCCGCTCGGTTCGAACCTGGAGTGGCAGGCTTGGGGAGATCGGGACCCGCTGTTTGGTGTCATCCCGTTGGAGGGGCGCGAGCGCGACGGCGCGAATCCGTGGACAGACGCGGACTTCTACGAGACCGGCCGAAGCGATTGGCATGAGTTCGCCGAACGCTGGCGAAAGTACGGATTGAACCCGGAAAGCTGTCTTGAGATCGGATGCGGAGCCGGGCGGCTCACCTGCCATATCGCGCGAGATTTTCAGAATGTCCACGGCATCGACGTGGCCGAGGGCATGATTGACTACGCCCGCAGCCGCATGGCAGCGAATGTCGAACTGCACGTAGCCGATGGCGTTACTCTACCTGTTCCGGATCAGAGCATGACCGCGATCTTCTCCGTCATTGTGTTTCTGCACTTTGATGGCGCGGAGCAAGCCGCCGGCTATTTCCGGGAGATGGCGCGAGTGTTGAAAGCGGGCGGCACGGTTATGATTCAGTTGCCGGTGCACGTCTGGCCTTCGAATCTGAAGCCGGTGCTTCGGAAATGCGTGGCCGGCGCGTATGGCGGATACATGGCGCTGCGCCGGTTAAAGGGCGCCTATCATCGCTTTCGGCTGTCACGCGGCCAATGGAGCCCGTTCATGCAGAGTATGAGCTATGACGGCGACTGGTTGCGAGAGACTCTGCAAAGCTGCGGCTTGCGTGACGTGGAAACTTGTTCCTTCCAACTGACACGCGGCGGAGCGACATATTCCTGGGTGCTGGCCCGCAAGGCTTAATCTCCGGAACTCTCGCACCGCGCTGGCATCGGGCACATCCACTAACAAAAAATCATCGACCCCAGAATCCCATTCCCACTTAAAGTCGCAAACCTTGCACACCCCTCAACCATTGCATACAGAGGCGTGCCCAATAATCGAGGGCGGGCTTTTTTCTTTGCATTCCTTTTTATAGAACGCTTTGACCGCTGGTCAACGGATGAAATTCAGCCCGGCCTTTTGTGGATTTGAAAATGCAGAACCATAGGAACGAATGGAGCCAGAGTAGCGGCACTCTGGGTTCGGTGACCGCGAAATCTGCGTTATAATCCACGCTCGGAACGATAGATTTGGCGGGCCGTCTTCTACTTGTGTGACGAGCGCACATCAGCTGAAAACGCCTGCTGGCGCGGAGACTATTTCACTGGAGGAAACTATCATGATTGGACCTCGGCGCAAGCGCGAGATCGTCGAACTCTTATCTTTCGGCGGCCTCGCATACAACGAATCCGCAGCCGCCCTCAGCACCCCTCCAGCCACGTTGCACCGAGGGTTAAGAACGGCCAAGGCCGGGTTGCGTCGCGAACTCACCCAAGACTCAGCCTAGGAGCGCGCAGGAATGGCAACGTCTCCACGATCCGATCGGTGGGTCCGTATCGAGTCCCTGTTCTATGCGGCTC
>CAYRAC010000589.1:0-3265 GCA_964422045.1 uncultured Steroidobacteraceae bacterium | reverse complement strand
TGCACACCACCAGCGCCACCAAGACCATCGACCGCGTCATCGACGCGCTGCCCACCGAAGAGCGCGAGCAGACCAAAAGCTTCCTCGCGCAGAGTTTGATTGCGGTGATCACCCAGATTCTGGTGAAGAGTCCCGACCAGCGCGCGCGGCGCGCCATTTGCGAGGTCATGGTGCTCACCAAGGCCATCGGCAAGCTGATCATGACCGATCAGACGCACCAAGTTCCGAGTCAATTGCAGATGGGGAAGGAATACGGCATGCAGATGATGGATCAAGCGCTGCTTGCGGCGATCAACGCCAAGGAGGTGGACCCCGAGCATGCGTACTCGTACGCCTCCGACAAGCGCCAGTTCCAACGATTCGTCTCCGATATTGCGGGTGCGATGCCGGTTGAGTCCGCGACCCCCTAGAGAGTGCCGTGCCAGCAATCGACGCGTATTTGCATCAGATATTGGAAAAGAGCGGGTCCGATCTGCACTTCTTAGCGGGCGATCCGCCCCGCATGCGCCAGTACGGCGAGCTGAAGGCCTTGAGTCCCGAACCCCTCGCGGCCGAGATGGTCAAGACGACTCTCTACGAGATCATGCCGAAGCTGTCGATCGAGCGCTTTGAATCCAAGGACGGCACGGACTTCGCCTATAGCATTCCCGGCGTTGCGCGCTTCAGAGTCAATGTGATGCGCCAGCTGAACGGCATGGGCGCAGTATTTCGCGCGATTCCCTCGACGGCCCGCAGCGCGGCGGAGCTCAAGCTGCCGGAGGCCGTGATGGCCCTGTGCAAGGTCAACAGCGGTCTGATCTTGGTCACGGGAAAAACCGGATCCGGCAAGTCGACCACGCTGGCCGCGATGATCGACGACATCAACACCCGCGAGAAGGGCCACATTCTCACCATCGAAGATCCGATCGAGTTCGTGCACGCCCGCAAGAACTGCTTGATCAGCCAGCGTGAGATCGGAGTGCATGCGGCATCGTTCTCGAGCGCGCTGCTGTCGGCGTTGCGCGAAGATCCTGACGTCATTCTGGTCGGCGAGCTTCGCGACCTCGAGACCATGAGCATTGCCGTGACGGCGGCGGAGATGGGTATTTTGGTCATGGGCACGTTGCATACCAACGGCGCCGCGGCCACGGTCGATCGCCTGGTCAATGCATTCCCCTCGGATAAACAGCCGCACGTCCGCACCATGCTCTCCACCAGCTTGCGCGGGGTCGTTTCCCAGCAACTCATTTCACGAACCGATAAGCTGGGCCGGGTCGCGGCGCTCGAAATTCTGATCAATACGCCCGCGGTCGCCAACCTCATCCGGCAGGGAAAAATGGACCAGCTGGAGAACGCCATGCAAAGCGGTGCGGCCGTCGGCATGCGCTTGATGGATACGGCTATTCAAACTCTGATGGACCAGAAGCAAATAAGCGGTAAGGAGGCCTTCAAGAAGGCCATCAATAAATCTCGGTTCGAGCAGTTTCGCGAGGCTTCGTAGCCGAGAACTTGCCGGTCGCGGCGCTGCGGACGGGTGTGCGCGACGCGCGCAACTGAATCGGGCGCGGCATGGCATAATTTGGCATGACCGAACGACGCCGAATTCTCGTCACCAGTGCGCTGCCGTACGCCAATGGGCCGCTGCACCTGGGACACATTCTCGAGTATGTACAAACCGACATCTGGGTGCGATTCCAAAAGCTTCGCGGCCACGAGTGCTACTACGTGTGTGCGGACGACACGCACGGCACGCCCATCATGCTCAAGGCGCAGGCCGAAGGGCTGACACCGGAGCAACTCATCGAACAGGTGACTCGCGAGCATCAGCGCGATACGGCCGAGATGCTGATCGGCTTCGACAATTACGGATCGACACACTCGCCCGAAACCGAGGCCATGTGCGACCGGATGTATGTCACCCTGCGCGATGCGGGCCATATCGACCGGCGCAGCGTGCGCCAAGCCTATGATGATGTGGCCAAGATGTTTCTTCCCGACCGTTACATCAAAGGGACTTGCCCGGTTTGCGGCACCGCCGACCAGTTCGGGGACTCGTGCGAAAACTGCGGCTCGACGTACACGCCCGCGGACCTCAAGAACCCGATTTCCGCGGTCAGCGGCACCGTGCCCGTTTGGCGTGAATCCGAGCACTATTTCTTTCGCTTGAGCAGTTTCGAGCAGACGTTGGCCGCCTGGGTCAGGAGCGGTGCCGTGCAATCGAGCATCGCACGCAAACTCGACGAATGGTTCTCGCAGGGCCTTCGGGATTGGGATATTTCGCGCGACGCGCCCTACTTTGGCTTCGAAATTCCGGACGCTCCCGGCAAATATTTCTACGTTTGGTTCGACGCGCCGATCGGCTACTTGGGGAGCTTGACTCAGCTGTGCGCCCGTACCGGGCTTCAATTCGACGATTTCCTGAAGGTGGATTCGAGCGCCGAGCTGCATCATTTCATCGGCAAGGACATCCTGTATTTTCATACTCTGTTTTGGCCGGCGGTCTTGCAGGCGTCGGGGATGCGCCGCCCGACGGCCGTGCATGTGCACGGCTTTCTGACCGTGAACGGCCAGAAAATGTCCAAGTCGCGCGGCACCTTCATCACCGCGCGCCGCTACTTGCGCGACTTCCCGCCCGAGTATCTGCGCTACTACTTCGCCGCCAAATTAGGCTCCGGAATGGATGACCTGGACATGAATCTCGAGGAATTCGCGACGCGCCTCAACTCGGACATCGTCGGCAAGCTGGTGAACATCGCCAGCCGCTGCTCGGGATTCATCGCCAAGAACTCCGGCGGCGTGCTGGCGGCGGCGCTTCCCGAGCCCAAGCTGCACGCCGAATTCGCCGCCGCCGGTGCGGCGATCGCCGCGGCCTATGAAGGCTGCGACTCGGCGAGCGCCATCCGCGAGATCATGGCGCTCGCCGATCGCGCCAATCAGTACATCGATCTCAACAAGCCTTGGCTGTTGGCGAAACAGCCGGACAAGGCGGCCGAGGTTCAAGGCGTTTGCACTCAGGGTTTGAATCTTTTCAGGGTGCTCATGATCTATTTGCAGCCGGTGCTGCCGGCTATGGCGGCGAAAGCGCTGCACTTTTTTCGCGAGTCGGCTTGGCATTGGGGCGATGCCGCCACGCCGCTCCTCGGCACAGCCATTAACGTCTATGAACCACTGGCGGTACGCCTCGATGCCAAACAGGTCGCGCGGCTGGTGGAGCCCGAATCGGCGCCCGCGGTCGCGCCCGCACCACCCGCCACGCCACGGGCCGCAGGCGCTTCCGACACGGAAA
>CAYRAC010000588.1:0-3266 GCA_964422045.1 uncultured Steroidobacteraceae bacterium | reverse complement strand
TGCTGCTCTGTTTTGCCTCCACGTAGACGCGCTTGGAGATGTAGCGCCCCGCCTGGATCGCAGCACCGGTACTCTCGGGTCCGGTCGGGGTGTAGGCGGTCGCCGAGGCGACCGAGAGACGGTCGAGACCCAAACTCCTCTGCAATTTGACCAAAGGACTGTCGCCGCCCACGCCGCTCAACGTCGCGAGCGACGCGCCGATTTGCGCCAACTGCAACCCCGACAGTTGCGCAGCGTTGGTACCGAATAGCAGGCGCGCCATGATTTCGTCCTGCGGCAGAACCGGACTGCTCGTGAATTCGAATACCGGCGCATCCGCAAGTCCCGTGATGCGCAGCGTCGCGGTCACATCGGTCACCGCTGCCTGCGCCGTGAAGTCCAAAGTCGGATCGATCTTGTTCTTGAGCCCCGCGCCATTGAAGCTGACGCGGCCCGCCGTGAAGTTCAGCTTGTTGCCGGCGATGGAGAAATTGCCGCGCTGCAGATCGAAACCGCCGCTCACCAGGGGCGTGTCGGTCGTGCCGCCGAGGTGTAGGTCTCCGCCCATCTCCGCATCCAAGCCGCGTCCCTGCACGAGAATCTCTTGCGGCGCCTGCAGCGTCACGTCGAGGTTTACGACCAATGGCTTGCCGACCGGCACCGGCGCAGTCTTGCCGTGCCGGCGCACATCGAGAACGGCGACATTGGACGGCATGCCGTTCGGAATGCCGATCAACGTGCGATTCAGAAGCACCGTGCCGGCGACGTCCAGCCGCTCGCGGGCCTTGCCGCTCACGCTGATATCCGCATTGAAGTTCGAGGTCACCAATTTGCTCACCAAGGGTTGCGCACGGTCCGCCTTGATGTGCAGGTCGACCGGGATACCCGCCTGCAGCACGCCGACCTTACCCGTCATCGACACGGTTCCCGGCGCCGCCGCCGCGGTAAATGTCTTGATTTCGAGATTTCCCGCGCTGCCGACGATCGCGGCGCTGATGTCGCTGAGGCTAACGCCGCGCGCGTAATCCCGAAAGCTGCCCTTGCTCAAATTGACCGTGCCTGCGATCTGCGGCTGCGCTACGTTGCCGGTCACGGTGGCATCGACGTTAAGATCGCCCGCCGCATGTTGGCCGCGCGCTTCCAGCAAGGGATTGATGATCCCGACGTCGACGGCGCCGTTGATTTTCAGGTCCGACGAGCCGTCGGCTCCCAACGGCGCGCGCCCGGTGAGGTTCAGTTTCGAGGTACCCGCCACGAGGTGCGCGTCGATTTGCGCGCTGTCTCCCTGCAACTGCGCGTTCGCACGTGCATCGAGCGGCGGCAGCCCGAAGGCCGAATCGTCCCCCAGGCGCGTGTCGGTCGCCAGGAATCGTACCTCGCCGGTGGGTGAGCTCAAGCTTCCCTGCAGCTGCGCGTGCGCCTCGATGGTGCCCGACGCCAACAATCCGGGAACGAACACGTTGACCAACGCAGGCTGAACCTTGAGCAGCGAGGCGCTCGCATCGAGCGCCGGCGAGATTTCGCCCTTGAGCTCGAGCACCGCCTCCTGTGCTCCTATCCGGAGCTCATCGACCGCGACGCCGTTCGCCAATGCGATATGCGCCGGCGTCAGCAGACTCATGTCCTGTCCGCGGTAATTCGCGACGGCACGTGTCAGATCGATTCTGCGCGCATCGACATCCAACGAACCGGCTGCCGAGAGGCTCGCTTTGGCGCCGCTCACGTTCGGCGCTTGCAAATCGAGCTTGAATCCAAGCGCCTCGGTGCCGCCTTCGGCCGTCAACTGAGCGTTGCCGACGAACGCTCCCGCAGTCACGTCGCGTGCGTCGATCTGCACCTGTGCTTCGGTGTGTCCCTGACCCGGATGCACGCTGACGGTCCCCGCGAGGCTCCCGGCAAGCTTGACCCCGAGCAAGTCCTGCAGGTCGCCGAGCTGCCCCATCTGCAAGTTCAATTGACCATGGCTTTGCGCGAAGGCCGGCGCGACGTTGATGTCGCCGTCCGCGTGCACGCTCTTCCATGCAGCACGATGAATGACGGCTCGCACTGCTCCGGCTTGAGCGCGTTCCACGAGGACATCGACGTCAACCGGTGCGCCGTCGAGCATTCCCTGCGCCGCGAGGCTGCCGCTTGGTGCCGACGGCAAGCCGCGCATGTTGATCGTCGCCGAGAGCGAGCCGCTCGGCGAATTGCGCACCGACAGGCTCGCACTCAACTGTGCATCCGCGGCGAATCCGGCGAGGGGCCCTTGCAGTTTTCCCGACGCCTTGGCGGTGCCGGCGATTGCCGGCGACAGGGTTTTCAAATCCGACACGTTGAGGTCCCAGGCAACCCGCAGAACCGCCGCATCCTTGGAATCGGGCGCCGGCCGCGACACCTCACCGCTCGCGGTCAAGGCCAGCGCGCGGCCGCTGAACTTCATGCTTTCGACGGTGAGGGCACGCGGCGTGAGCGATGCGGCCAGTTGCAAACTGGCGCTGTCGCCGACAGCCTGCGACCAAAATTCGCTGCCCACCTGCGGCGCGGCGCTCGCATCGAGCGTCACGCGCGTCGCTGCCGCGTCGTCCTGGAGCCGCGCCTTGATGAGCGCGCTGCCCCGCATTTTGACGCCGGCGAGCGCGGCGAATTGCTCTGCATTCGGCAGTCGTAGCTGCGCGCTCGCCTCGCGTCGGCCGGCCTTTCCCGCGGCCGTTTCGGCCGATGCCTGCAGCGCGAACAAGCGATGCGTCAGCGTCAATTGCAGCGGCCGCGCCGCCTCATGCAGCCGCACGGATGCATCGAGTGTCAGCGGCGAGTCCGCCAATAACTGCGGCTGCGGTCCCGGAATTCTCAGGCCACTGAGCACCGCATGCAGTTGGGCGGTCCCCGACTGCGCCTTCAGATCGCCGCTCGCCGACGCCAATTGCGAGCCTCCCGGCAGTCGCAATTGAATGAGCTCGACGTGAGCATCCGCATTCGGCGTCTTGACGCTGCCGTGCCATCGCCCATGGACGCTGGCGCGCTCCCACGCGAGATCCGCGCGCGGTGCTTGGGCCTTGGAATCGAGGTCGACGGCAAGATCGGCCGACAAGTCTTTCAGGTTGAAGCTGCCCTGCGCGCGGCCGCGCACGGCACCGGCATCGATTGCCAGGTCAAGACGCTCGGCCTCGCGCGGCCCGTGCAGGCTCAAGCGCGCGGCCACGGCGCCGAGGCCCGGCAATTGCAGCAAATTCTGCAGCGGGCCACCCGCAGGTTCATGCACCTCCAAGGCAGCGTCCATCCGTTGCGAATCGAAACGCAGCTGTATC
>CAYRAC010000587.1:0-3270 GCA_964422045.1 uncultured Steroidobacteraceae bacterium | reverse complement strand
CGACACCGCTCAGAAAGTTGAGCAGGAGTTGATGCGCATCCTGCCCCAGGACCGCTGGATCGCCTTCTCTCACCAGTTGATCCACCACGGCCGCCAGGTCTGCGACGCCCGCAAGCCCAAGTGCGATCGCTGCAACCTGGAGCAGCTCTGCCATTCCAAAGACAAAACATGGCATTCCTAGGAAGACCTTCAAATTGTGGCCGGCAACTAATAGTTCCGAGCGGCTTTCATAACTACCCGAGCCAGATCCTGATGCGGTCAGCTCGGAATCTCACGCCACGCGCATAGAGACTCGGCGTGCGCGGCGCCGCCGTCGCGGAGCCAGGCGTCGAGCTGGGCGGGCTCCTTTAATTGCTGACCGCGCATGCGGGGCACGGACACGAAGCGGCAGCCCACTTCCGGCAGGGCAGTCATGTCACCCCAAAGCTTCTCAAACTGAGCCATGGGGAAGATATCTTCCTGCCCTTTACCCCAGCGCTTCTTGACGTCCTTGAGAGTGACGTAGGTTGGCATGCGCGCGGCCAGGGCGCGGACTGTCTGGTTTACACGTTGCGTGTCAGAGAGCGTTTCACGGCTTAGACCAAACACAGCGAGCAAACGATCGACATCGATCCAATACGTCGCGCTGTTGTAGTACCGAAGACTGCTTTCCATCTCTTCGTTCGGGAGCGCCAGACCCTCGATCAAGCGGACCCGGCCATCGATGCGGGCCAGGCCGCCGCCGCGGTCCTCAAGATGCCGGGCGATCACCTCCGTGGTGAGCGTGGCGCCGCTATGGATGTGACAACCCAGAATGGCCGGGTCGGCGTAGGCGGCCACGGTATCGATATTGTGCACCATCAAATAGTTCAGCCTCGGACGCAGTTCCAGCAGGCGCAGGAGCGTGCCGTTGCGAAGCAGGTTGGCAATCTCGTACCAATGACCCATCGGGTGCAGGCACTGCATGGGCACATTGTCGGCGTAGTCGGAACCTTCGCCGGCGCGTTGCGCCCACTGAATCAGCGCCGCATGCAGCCCTTCACGCACTTTCTGCGCCTGCGCGTCGAGCATTTGCTGCGGCATCTCTTCCCAGGCGAAGCGAAGATCGCGCTCCATTGGGATCATGCGCAAGCCAATGCTGCGTCCGGGCGAAAGGAGGAGAGGTCCGGGATAGCGATAGTTTTGCTCCGCGGCAAGATGAGCGGTGATAGCTTCGTGGGTCAGATAGCTGGTAGTGATGACATGCGGAATCGGGCAGCCGCACTCACGGCTCACGCGAAGACTCTTGGCCAGGTGGACTTCAATGAAATTGCGATATCGCCCTCCAAGCTTGCAGAATGGGTTTAGCGCCTTCACAACCCCTGCGCCGCGGGTCCATCGTGTGCCCGACCCACCCGCCAGAGAGACGACGGCGACGCGGCCATCGGCAAGGGCATCCAGACCGACACCGCGCAGTCGATCGTCGACGCGATCCGCCTCGGCGTCCTCAATGAGGCTGGTTGCCGGGAGACGGTTCTGCGCCAGGCCGATGCGCCCGGAACGAAGGTCATGACGGGTCTGTTCGTGTTGCACGCGGTCGAAGCCGTAGCTATCGAGGAGAGGTTTCAGCGATCGTGTCTGTTCCCCTTCGGCATCGCTACCGCCCGGCAGCATGTGGTCAAACAATGTGTAAATCATGCCCGCATATTCCGCTTTTGAGCGGCATGCCGCAGTGAAACGTTCCAGTTCAGCCCGACGCACCGGCGACAGTTGAGACACTTCAGTGCGAATGAGCGGGGGTACCTGCAGGGTGTAATACCCAGGGGGCATGAGAGCGTCGTCGCCAGAAGTCAACGTAGCCTGTGTTCCGAGTTCGTTGATTGCGAAATCGTAGACCACGGGCTCCATTGCGAATGGAACGCTGCTGGCCATTTCACGTCTTGTCTCGCTCATGATCGCCTGCATGCGGACCTGTGCGTGCGCTTTGCGGTCAGGGCTGAAAATGAATCCCATACCACCGCCGCTCATTCCCCCGAGCATCCAGAAACCCCAGAAATCGTCGCCGTACTCTTTGCGAACACGGTCGATCAGCGTGATCGTATAAAGGTTGGCGGCCCACGGAATGATGGACTGGATGGGTCCGTCGAAGTTGTGCTGCAGGCAGCCTCCCAACGCGCGAATGTCACCCCGCTGAAGGTGACTGGCGATCTCATCGAGTATCCCGATCGCCTGGTGGCGGGCGAGCCACTCGGTTTCACTGCGCAGCAGGTATTTCTCGGTGACCATTTCGAGAATTGGACCCACATCCTGCGCCATGCCGCCATGGACCAGCACCAGGCTTTGCTGAAGTTTCTCGCGAGCTTCGCGCGGCACTTCGATGTCGGAGAAGACTTTGTGATCGGGAAGCAGGCGGCCGCGGCTGATGCCAAACTCGGGATCGCCCTCCGCGGCGCGAACACCGTAGATGAGTTTGATTCCAGGCCAGACACCGCCGGAATCTTGCCAGCCTCCACCGCTGCCACCGAGCCATTCACCAAGAATCGCTCGCGCGGCGACTAGCCTGCGATCATGCTCTTCCATCCCTCCCGTGAAAGAACGAATCTGACCGGTGGCGCGCATACACACGGCAATGATGCAGGCCAGCAGATTGGTGGAAACAGCAAGCCTCGAGCCTTTGGGGATGTCATTCACCCTGCTGACAATTTCAATGCCGTGACCCGGTCTTCCCGTGAGGCGCGCCAGCAGATCGCCAAGCGGCTGCGTGGTCCCCTCGATTCCCGGAGGGATTATGCCGCTGGCGATCACTCCTGCTTTGAGCAGGCCTAGATAGTCTCGGGGAAAGTCAAAGACCTCGGCGATGGACGAAATGTCGGCGGAAGCCTGCAGGTCGACGCTGGTCAAGCGGATGACAGGTTCGTCGATCACGCGAAACCACGCCTCGACTGGGGGCTTCGGTGGATTGAAGCCAGGGCTCGGACTCGGATTCGTTTTGTGGACCGCGAGATCGATGGAGATGTTGAGGACGCGAGCGCCCTCGGGAAAATCCATGCCGAGGAAGAAAATGTCGCTCCAGCCGCTGTGGGTGAGGTCCATGCGGACAGGCGTAACCTCGTGCAGGATAGGGGAAATCAAATCGCCGGTAATAAGGCTGGGACGGAGCCGCAAGGGATAGTCGTATGTCTGACCGGCGCGGAACATCCACTGATTGCCACGCACGCTTCTGACGCTGCGGCGGACCTGGTCGGCAAGTGTCTGGAAACCCAGCGCACGATAACTTGCCGCCAGCGCACTCGAGATCGCAGGGCTAGCCCC
>CAYRAC010000586.1:0-3274 GCA_964422045.1 uncultured Steroidobacteraceae bacterium | reverse complement strand
CTGGGTGGTTTCCGATGTGCAAGCGGCGACTTTCGCGGGGTATTCGGCCGATTCTTCGCTCGGCAGCGCCGCGCCGACCGTTGCCGAGGGCATCGCCACGCTCACGTCGACCGACAAGGATTTCTCGATGCCGGCGCTTGCAGCGCGGGTGAAGACCGCGTTCCTGGCGCTGCAGGATGCCTGGTGCAATCAGAAGCTCGATGCCGGCCGCGCCTTCATGAGTCCCGGGGCCTACTTCTCCTGGAGCGCGCAATTGGAGAGCATGGCGAGCGAAGGGCGCCGCAACGTGTTGGAGCATCTCGAGGTTCGCAGCATCGAACCGATCCGGGTGATCCATGGCCGAGTGTTCGATGATTTGACCGTGCGGATCACGGCGGTCGCCGCCGACTTCGAGGTGGACGGCAGTGGTCGGATCGTCTTTGGCGACCGCAGCGTGCAGCCGTTCAAGGAGGACTGGACATTCCAGCGATCCGTCGGCGTTGCAACGTCGAACAAACCCGGAACTCTCGAAAATACTTGCCCCAGCTGCGGCGCGCCGGTGTCCTTGACCCAGCTCGGAGAATGCCGATACTGCAAGGCGGCCGTCACCAGCGGGAGATTCGACTGGGTGGTGTCGCGCATCGATCAGGAGGACGGCTCCGGCGGCAGCGCTACGGCCGCTGATCGAATCGGCGAACAAATGGCGCTGCAGATCGGCGGCGCGGTCATCGGAGGCTTGCTCAGCAGTCTGTTGTCGGACCGGCGCTGATCGCTCAAGCGTCGGGTACCACATCGAACGCCACGGTGAGGCGCGGCTGTGCGCTGCGAAAGGGTAGCGTCCCGTGCCAGAAATAGGACGGAAATAGCACCAGCATGCCGACGCGCGGGCGCACCGAGTACTCGCTGGCGAGCGTCGGCGCGGTCGCAATGCCGGGCTCGCCGAATGTCAGAATGCCGTCGGTGGTATTGCCATCGTTCATGCTGTCGGGGAGTGCGATATAGCATGCCGAGGAAAGCCAGCCGCGCGGGTGCACATGGTTGGTGTGGTGACCGGCGCTGCGCAAGCGAACCGACCAACTGCCATTGAAGCGCCAGCGGCCGTGATTGCGACGGCGCAGGGGATCTGCGCCCGGACCCACCTTCTCGAGGTAGCGGCGGATCGGCGCGGCAAAGCTTGCGAATAGCGCCTGGATCGTGGGATCGGTGCTTCGCGCCAGGTCCTGCGTCGTTTCGGTACCGTGCCGCAGCGATTGAAACAACAGTGGATGACCGCGCGGGTCGTGCAGTCGATTCAGAGCGACGTTCAGGTCGGCCAAAAAGCTCGCCAAGTCCGGCCATGCCGTGGGCGCTTCGAGCTCGAGCGGCAACACCAGATTTTGGTAGTCGCAGAGCGCTGCGTAGCCGGCGTCGCCGAGCAGCCGCCAGGCTGTCGTCTTGAGGGCGATGAGATATTGGTCATCGGGCGCTTGGGTCAGCAACGCATCGCAGTGGGCGAGGGCGGCGTGTGCCTCGCCAACCCCCAAGAGGGCGGCAGCGAGCAAGCTGCGCGCGGCGGCGTTCTGCGGCGCCGCGCGCAGCGCCCGCTCGGCGAGAGTCACGGCCGCCGCCGAGTCGAATTCCAAGGCCGCGAGTCCCGCGCGCACCAGGAGCATGGGCTGTGCTTGGGCGCTCGCGGCCTGGCGGGACAAACATTGAAAGGCGCCGCGCGCCTCGCCCGCTCCCTGCAGAATAGCCGCCTTGGCGGCCCATAGGGCGTCGTCGTTGGCGAACGAGCGCAGCGCTTGATCGAGCGGCGCTATCGTCTGCGCGATATCGCCGGTACGCATCCAAATCAATTTCGCGAGGTTGTTGTGCGCGTCGATCAATCGCGGCTCGAGCTTGAGACAGTCGCGCCAGGCCGCCTCGGCGTTGTCGAGGTCGCCGCGAGCGAGCAAGCTGCCGGCATAGGTGTTGTACAGCGCCGCCGTCTTGTGGCCGCGCGCGAGCGTGTCGCAGGCGACACGCTCGGCCTCGGCGTACTGATTGGCTGCATTCAGAGCGGTCGCGAGGCCATGCGCCGCGGCGAGATTGCTCGGCGCCGCCGCGACGATGCGTCGGTATGCGCCGACGGCTTCGTTCTGACGACCGAGCGCGCCGAGCGCGGCAATGTGCTGTCCCGTCAAGTCGGCATCGGCTTGACCGCTCATGCAGAGCGGTGTCGCGACCGCGACCGCCTGCGCCGCGCGACCCGTGTCGTTGTAGTAACGGGCCAGCAAAAACGCCGCGCGTGCAAGCGGCGCCTTCCCCGAGAGAGCACGCTGCAGCAGCGATTCGGCTTCCTTGCCCCGGCCGCTGTTGAGCAACAGTTCGCCAAGCGTGCCCAGAGTCGGCGTCCAGGCAGGATCCAAGTCGAGCGCGCGGCGTAGCAGCGCTTCCGCCGCCGCGGCATCGCCCAAGGCCAGCTTGGTGCCGGCGAGCAGGCGCAGGGCCTCCACGAACCCGGGATTGGCCGCGACGATGGTTTCGAGCTGCGCGTGCGCCTCACGAAAACGGCCGGCTTGCAGCAGGGTGCTGATACGCCGCATCGACTCGATGGTTTCGGGAGTCATCGGGGGATTATGGAGACATGGTCATTTTCGGCAAGTGCGGCGGCCGTTCGGCAAAAAAAACCCCCTCGCGCCCGTGGGTGCGAGGGGGTCACTTCGTCAGAACTTAGAACTTGTATTTAGCCGAGATGTTGACTTCGCGGCCAAGAATCGACCGGCCGAAACCAACTCCGTTGACCACGCCGTTGCCGCCAAATCGGGCATTACCCTCGGTCAAACCGATTTCGTTCGTGAGGTTCGAGCCCATGACACGCAGCTCCCAATTGTCTCCCACATTGGCAACGATACCTGCACCCAAGTCCCAATAGCTGCCCAAAGGATTCAGGCCGGTGCCGTCCTGGTAGTGCTGGCCGATATACTCGTAGGTCAAGTTCTCGGTCAACGTGCCCCAGCTCATGGTCTGCAAGTCGCTCGGCGTCACGCGAACCTGGAACTTCGGCAGACGTGCGAGCTGTGCGCCGTTGATGTCACCGCAAATCGTTTGCCCGGCGATATTCTGGTACACGTAGCAGCCAGTGAAGCCCTGGTAGTGGGCATTTTCATAATTGCCATTGACGGTTATTTTGAAGGTCTGGACGGCTTGCACATCACTGTCCGCTCCCGGATTCACGCTGCCGACGAGTCGCAGTCCTTTCGCGGTCGAGCCGTAGGTGCTCTGCGGGCCAATTATCTCGTCTTCTACGTTTTTGGGCGTATATAGCAGACCCTTG
>CAYRAC010000585.1:0-3290 GCA_964422045.1 uncultured Steroidobacteraceae bacterium | reverse complement strand
GTTCGAGGGGCGCAAACCGGGCACCCCGGGAGAAGCCAAGACCCTCGCATATCTGACCGATGAATTCCGCAAATTGGGCCTAAAACCCGGCAATGGCGACAGCTATCTGCAGGCGGTGCCGATGATCGAATCGCTGGCCGGCGCCGACGCGTCCTTGTCCGTGGCTGGCGCCCACCCCGTGGCGTTCGGCTACGGCAAGGAGATGGTTGTTTGGAGCCGCAGCGGCATGCCGCTCGCCGAGCTCAAGCACAGCGAGATCGTGTTCGTGGGCTTCGGGATCGTCGCGCCGGAGTTCGGCTGGAACGACTATGCCGGCATCGACGTGCACGGCAAGACCGTCCTGGTGCTGGTCAATGATCCGGGATATGTCAGCCGCGACCCGAAGGTGTTCAGGGGCGGCAGCATGACTTATTACGCACGCTGGGCCTACAAAATCGACGAGGCCGCCCGGCAAGGTGCGGCGGCCGTGCTGCTCATTCATGATGGCGAGGCGCTCGGCTACGGCTGGAAAGTGGTCGTCAACAAGTGGACCGGTCCGCAATTGCAGCTCGCCAGCACCGAGCCGCGAGCAGCCATCGAAGGATGGCTGCAAAAAGACGCGGCGCGTGCTTTGTTCAACGCCGCGGGCCACGATTTTGCCGCGGCAACTGCGGCGGCGGCGCAAGCGGGGTTCAAGGCGATTCCCTTGGGCGTGCAGGCCGACGCGAGCCTGCATTCGAGTCTGCGCGCCTTCAGTTCCGCCAATGTGATTGCGCTATGGCCCGGCGCGCAAAAGCGCAAGGAATGTGACATCTACACGGCGCACTGGGATCATCTGGGCCGCGACCCGACGCTGCCGGGTCACAACATTTACAACGGCGCCGTCGACAACGCCAGCGGCGTGGCGGGCCTGGCCGCGCTGGCGCAGTCGTTCATCCGCACCAAACCCGTTGCCGAACGCAGCATCGTGTTCCTGGCGCTCACCGGCGCGGAGTCCGGGCTGCTCGGATCCGAGTACTACGTGCAGAATCCTGTGTTCCCGCTGCGCTCGACGACGGCGGTGCTGAATCTCGATACGCTGCGCGATCGCGGACCCACGCGCGACGTCACCATATTCGATTCGGGCAATACGGACCTCGAGGAGTACGCCCGCGCGGTAGCGCTATTGCAGGGGCGCGAGGTGACCGCCGATCCGACCCCGGCGCAGGGACGCTACTATCGCTCCGACAATTTGAGCTTCGCGGAGGCGGGTGTGCCGGCGCTGTACGTGCAGGGAGGATTGGACGATTCTGCGCGCGGGCCGGCGTCCGGCCGTTCGCAACTCGAGGACTACATGCTGCATCGATATCGCCAACCCAGCGACCAATATTCGCCGGACTGGGATGTTCGCGGCGCGCTCGAAGATCTCACGCTGTATTACGAGGTCGGCAACCGCGTGGCGCGTACGCGCCGCTTTCCGCGCTGGTATCCCAACAGCGAGTTCAGGGTCAGCCGCGAACATCGCGCGGCGCCGTAGCGTTCAGCGCTTGCCGACCCTGTTCCAATTCTTCTTGCGGTCGAAATTGCCCGACGAGTTGTAGGGATCGAAGCCGCGGTTCTCTTTCGCTTTCGGTTGCGCGACGGCACCCAACTTGCGGGTGGTGCCGCCGTGCACCTCGCTCGCACCGTAGCTGAAGCTCGCCGCCAGTTCATTCCATAACTTGTCATTGCTCGACATCACCACCCTCCGCAGATTTAAATCGTCCCGTCAACCGTGCCTGCTTCGTTTTGAATTTTTTCCTTGCCGACATGTTCCCAAATCGCGACAAAAAAAGGCTGACGGCATCGCAAATCTGTGACGCAACTCCAAGTCGAAACTGACATAAGGCCGGGAAGCCTGAAGCTATGCGAGCCGCGCCCCGGATAGCTGCCGGTCGAAGGGCACGGAGCAATTGCGGCCGCGCATCTTGGCGGTGTAGAGGGCCTGGTCCGCGGCCTTGATGAAATCGGTCACGTCCGTGAACAGGGTCTGGCTGCCATGGGTTGCGCAGCCGATGGAAATCGTCACCTTGGCGTGATCCGAGCCGATGACGTGCCCGGTGTTGCGAAACGCCATGACGATGCGCTCGCAAATGCTGCGTGCCGTTTCAGCATCGGTCGCGGGCAACACCACCACGAACTCCTCGCCGCCGTAGCGGGCGACCAAATCCGTTTCGCGCGTATTGCCGCGCAGCAGCCGTGCGGTTGCCTGCAGAATACGATCGCCGGCCTGGTGGCCGAAGTTGTCGTTGATCTCTTTGAAATTGTCGAGATCGGCGAACGCCACGCTCAACGGCCATTTGTGGCGGGTCGAGTTGTCGAATTCCCGGCTCAAGAACTGGTCGAGATAGGCGCGATTGTAAACACCCGTCAGATCGTCGCGGCGGGTCTCTTCTTCGACCTCCTGGATGCGCGAGGAGTTGTCCTCCACGGCGACGCGCAATGTGTTGATCTCGCGCAGGGCGTGCAGGCTGCGCAGCATCAATACATCGCGCGCCTGTTCGAGAATCAATTCCGGATGCTGCTTGGCGAGCAGATCCGCTTCGAAAATGGCTTCCGTCTCCGGAATCATGGCACCGATGGTTCCCAACACCTGACCGAAGGCCATCCTGTCGAGACCGAGCGCGCGCTCGGCGCACAGTGCCGTCTCGGCGAACTGACGCTGCTCGGGGTCGAGCAGGAACAGGTCCGCCACCGGCCCCGACAACGCGACACAGCGATCAAAAATCTGCGCGGGATCCGAACTGAAGCCCAAGTCCAGGCGATGGCTCAACTTGATCGCTTGGTGCAACCGGTCGGGCAGATTCCATTGCGCCATCAGCCAGGCGCCGACGAAGGCATGATCGACCTGCAATCGTTTCCTTTCGTGCCCGGCGAGCGCCCCGTGGTCGCGTTGCAGCGCTTCCCCTTGTGAGTAAAGATCCGGCAATGCCTTGTCGAGCGCGAGCATCCCCACATCCTGCAGCAGCGCCGCGAGAAATATTTCCTCGGCCAAGGATTGATGCATCGCATCGCCGAGCGCGCGCGCCGCGGTTGCCGCGAGCAGGGCGCGGCGCCAATACAGGCCATAGCTCAAGCCGTTCGATTTTCCCGCCCGCAGCGACTTCACCAGGGAGAAACTCAAGGCGAGGGTGAGCGTCGCATTCAAGCCGAGCACCACCAACGCCTGGCGCAGGTTGTCGCTCTTGCGGCGCTGCGCGTAGAGCGCAGAATTGGCGATGCGCAATATTTTCGTCGCCAGCGCCGAATCCATGCTCAACGCCTTGGCGACCTTGCCCATTTCGATATCGGGA
>CAYRAC010000584.1:0-3298 GCA_964422045.1 uncultured Steroidobacteraceae bacterium | reverse complement strand
GGAATGTCGTCGTCGCGCACGAACAGCACGTCGAGCGGCATGTTCTCGCCGTAGCACATGAGCTGGTCCTTGCCGCGGCTGTACTTCAGCCCGCAGCGCGACAACAGCTCAAGCGAACTGTCGGTCAGCCGTCCACTCTTCTGGACTGCGATCTTGAGGCGCATCGGATCGGGCGCGGGCAGCGAGTTAGCCATCGAGTTTCAAGCGCTCTGTCACGGCGCGATAGCCGCCGTTGCCCGAGATCAAGTAACGGGCGACGCGCCCGATGGTGGTGACGCTGACCCCGGTTTGCTTGTGAATCTCGCGGTAGGGTAGGCCACGCTCGAGAAGCTCGACCACCGCCCAACGGTCGGCCATGGCCTGCAGCTCGGCCGGAGTGCACAGATCGCGGAAAAAACTGCGGCACTCCTCGAGGCTGTGCAGCGCCAATATCGCCGTGCACAGCGCGCGCTCGTGCTCACGTTCTTGCCGCAATGTGACCGGACGGTTGGTTTTCATGAATTCGCAATGCTCGCCAATGTATTAACGCACTAATACATTAATACATTGATATGGCGGGCGCAAGCAAAAACGCCGCAAAATGACCTTGACGCAAACATGGGCAATCCTTAAAATTCCCAAAGCTTATCTAGACCGGCTGAGGGAAAGGCCCTTAGAAGCCGGGGCAACCACCCCTTGGTTCCCATGGAATCGAGCGGAACGGTGCCAACTCCTGCGGAATCGGACTAACACCCGGATCCGGTAGATAGGCGGTCGGTTTCGCGACGAGCGCGGGCGCTACAGGGGTTATGTAAACCTCTGTATGGAGCGAAGTGCAACGTGGCGGAAAAACCCTCAAACCCGATCGACCAAACCCTCAAGCTGGCTGCGCCATTCACATTGCATTACGGCGATGTCCTGGAGGACGCCAAGATCGCCTATCGGCTGATCGGCCCGGAGAATGCGCCGGTGATCGTGGTGCTCGGCGGCATTTCCGCACATCGCATAGTGGCCGGGGCCGCGGGCGAGGGCTGGTGGCCGGAGATCGTCGGTCCCGGTCTCGGCGTCGATACACGGCACTTCCGCGTCCTCGGCATCGACTATCTCGGCGGCCGCGGCGGGAGTTCCACGCCGCTGAGCGGCGGCAAGTTTCCGCCGCTAAGTTCCTACGATCAGGCCGACGCCTTGTACGCCATCGTGCGGCAGCTGCGACTGAAACCGTTGCATGCCATCGTCGGCGCCTCGTACGGCGGTATGGTGGCGCTGTGTTTCGCCGAGCGCTATCCGCAATTCGTGAACCACATCGTCGTGTTGAGCGCCGCCGACCGCGCCCAGGTGCTGTCGACCGCGTGGCGCAGCGTGCAGCGGCAAATCGTGCGCGAGGCGATCGCCCGCGGCGACGGTCCGTCCGGGCTCAAGCTCGCACGGGCGTTGGCGATGGCGACTTACCGCAGCGCCGTGGAATTTCAGCTGCGTTTCGGCGCGGCGCCGACCCGCAACGCGGACCGTTTCCGATTCCCGATCGAGGACTACCTTTTTGCCCGCGGCGACGACTATGTGCAGAAGTACCGCGCCGAGTCTTTTCTGGTGTTGAGCGAATCGATCGATTTGCATCAGATGGATGCCACGCAAGTGCATACGCCGGCAACGCTGATAGCCGTGCGCGAAGATCAATTGGTGCCCTTCACCGACATGCAGGCCCTGTCGGCGCGCCTCAACGGTCCGCGGCAGCTGATCGAGATCAATTCGATCTTCGGTCACGACGCCTTCCTGAAAGAGGGCGCAGCGTTGACGCCGATCATAAAATTAGCCCTCGCGGAGCAGACGACATGAGCAGAAAAGCGCCCTCGAAGAAGCACATCGCGACGCGCTCGGTGCGCGCAGGTCTCGAGTCCGACGCGCAGTACGGCTCGGTGGTGCCGCCGGTTTATTTGTCGACGAATTTCGCGTTCGAGAAATTCGGCAAGCCGCGCAAGTACGACTACACACGCTCCGGCAATCCGACCCGCGATCAACTGAGCAACACTCTGGCGGACCTGGAAGGCGGTGCCGGCGCGGTGGTGACATGCACGGGACTGTCGGCGATCGCGCTGATACTGGCCACGCTGCCGAGCGGCGCGCGTGTGATCGCGCCTTATGATTGTTACGGCGGGACCTACCGCTTGTTGGCCGCGCTGCACGCCCAGGGAAATCTCGTGGTCGATTTCGTCGATCAAGCCGATGCCGCGGCCATGCAGACCGCGCTCGCGGCGGGCGCGAAGCTCGTCTGGATCGAAACTCCCAGCAACCCGCTGCTGCGGGTGGTGGATATCCGCGAACTGGCGGATGCGGCGCATGCGGCCGGCGCCTTGGCGGTGGTCGACAACACGTTCTTGTCGCCGATTTGGCAGCGCCCGCTCGCGCTCGGCGCGGACCTGGTCATGCATTCGACCACCAAGTATTTGAATGGCCACAGCGATGTCGTCGGCGGGGCGGTGATCGCAGCGACGCCCGAGCTCATGAACAATCTGTCCTGGTGGGCAAACGCGATCGGCGTCACCGGAGCGCCGTTCGACAGCTTCCTGACGCTGCGCGGGGTGCGCACGCTGCACGCCCGCATGCGGGTGCATGCCGAAAATGCGGCTGCGGTGGTCGAGTGCTTGACCCGGCATCCGGCGGTCGCGCGGGTCTACTACCCCGGCCTTCCCGGCCATGCCGGCCATGAGATCGCGCGGCGCCAGCAAAGCGGCTTCGGCGCGATGTTGAGTTTCGAACTGCGCGGCGGCGCAGCGGCGGTCGAGGCCTTCCTCGCCGAGCTCGAATGCTTCACGCTTGCCGAGTCGCTTGGCGGCGTCGAGAGCCTGATTTCGCATCCGGCGAGCATGACTCATGCCGCCATGGAGGAATCGGCGCGGCTGCGCGCCGGGATCGGCGTGGGGCTGCTGCGCGTTTCGGTCGGAATCGAGGATCCCGCGGATTTGGTGGCGGACTTGGATGCGGGGCTGGAACGGGCCGTCAGAGCAGAGCCAGCACCGCATCTGCGGCGGCACGCGTCGTAATTCCCTTGCCCGGGGCGGCGAGGTCGGCGGGCCGCGCACCGGATTCGATCGCTCGCGAAACGGCGCTTTCAAGCGCGCGTGCTTCGCTTGCCAATTGCAAGGCGTAGCGCAGCAACAGCGCAGCGCTCAAGATCGCGGCGTACGGATTGGCGATGCCGCGGCCGGCGATATCCGGCGCGGAACCGTGAATGGGTTCGAACAGTCCGCCGCGCACGCCGGCGCCGAGCGAGGCCGAGGGCAACAAGCCCAACGACCCGGCGAGCATGGAGGCCTCATCGGTG
>CAYRAC010000583.1:0-3305 GCA_964422045.1 uncultured Steroidobacteraceae bacterium | reverse complement strand
GCGCAATGAGCGGCGGCGCCGACGGATCGGCGGATGCGGGGCGCACCGTGCCGCGCGAGGTAGGGCGCAAATTACAGGCGCTCACCGTGATCGCCGAAAATGCATGCAATGGGTCGCCGAACTTGTCCAAGGAGAGAGGCTGCACGTGGAACTCGATATTCGCGCGCGGTTGAGCTGGATCGGAGCGCATAAATATACCAAGTTGCGAGGGAGCCATGGTGAGCGGTCCACGACGGCGTACGAGATAGTCGATGCCCATCCACGCGCGTCCAAGGACAGAGTGGTAGGCCTCATTCAAAGTCTTAACTCCTCTGAGTTTGTAGATTGCGCGCTGTTGCAGGTGATCTTGCAGATTGGATCCGACCCCGGGCCGGTCGACGTGCGACCGGATGCCGAGCGGTGACAGCCACTCCTGCCTGCCAATCCCGGATAGACTGAGGATGTGCGGCGAGCCGATCGCACCGGCCGCAAGAATGACCTCGCCGCCGGTTCGCGCTTCGCATGACTCACCGTCGCGCCTGAACTGCACGCCGCAGACGCGCCCAGTCTCGATCAGTAGCCGCTCGACGACGGCGTGCAGCTCGAGTCTCAGATTGCTCCGTGCGAGGGCGGGCTGCAAGAAGCCGCGCGCCGATGACCAGCGACGGCCGCGCTTTTGATTGACGTGAAAGTAGGAAACTCCCTCGTTGTCGCCACAATTGAAGTCCTCGACCGAGGGCACGCCCATCTGCACGGCTGCCTCGCGGACCGCATCGAGGACCCGCCATCTAACCCGGGGCGCTTCAACCCGAAATCCGCCGCCGATTCCGTGGTGCTCGCTCGCGCCGAGGAAATGGTCTTCCAGACGCTTGAAGAATGGCAACACATCGTTCCAGCCCCAGCCTGGGAGACCGAGGGCTCGCCAGCCGTCATAGTCCGCCGCCTGGCCTCGCATGCAGATCATGGCGTTGATCGCAGAGGAACCGCCCAGGACTTTGCCGCGCGGATAGGCAAGCGAGCGGCCGTGCAGTCCCGGCTCGCTCTGCGTGCGGAACATCCAATCGGCGCGTGGATTGCCTATGGCAAACAGGTAGCCGGCGGGGACGTGATACCAAATCCAATTATCCCGGCCGCCGGCCTCGAGCAGCAGCACCCGGCGTCGCGGATCGGCCGTCAGACGGTTGGCCAGGATACAGCCCGCCGTGCCTGCACCGACGATGATGTTGTCGTAATCCCCCGCCAGTCGCATCACCTCATCCTCGCATGAATAGATGAGTTTTACCTGAGCGCGTACCGGCTACGGCGTGACGAAGTCGCTCAAGACGTCTTGGACTTGACGAGCAGGAACGCGGATCCGGCGGCTAATGCTGCCGAGGCTGCGCCAATCAGCGCCGCAGCATGAAACGCGCCGAGAAAGGTCTGCGCTGACGCCTGACGCGCGAACACAAAGCCCAGCAAGGCGGTGGCGATCAGCCCGGCGACGCGCGCCACTGCCGAGTTGAAGCCTGACGCCAACCCGACGCGCTGCGCTTGCACCGAGGTCATCACTGAGGTGGTCAAGGGTGCGACGCAGGCGCCCATGCCGAGGGCGACGAAAAGCGTCGCAGGAAAAATATCGCGCCAATAGTCCAGCCCGTCGATACGGATCCTAGTGAACAGAGCCAGACCCATTGCCACGAGACTGCAGCCCAGGGTCAACGGTAGCCGTTCGCCGTAGCGCGAGGCCACGTGCCCCATGAATCGCGATCCGAAGCCGATCAGGATGGGCAGCGGCAGCAGCGCCGCACCCGCGGCAGTCGCCAACCAGTGTTCCTTTGCAATCAGGAAGAATGGCAGCAGGACCATGAGTCCGCCGACACTGCCGTAAAGAAAGAATGTCAATAAATTGAGACCCACAAACGTGGGCGCTGCAAATAGAGCGAGCGGCATCATCGCGCGCTCGCCCAAGCGCTGCTCTTGCCAAAGAAATGCGCCGATGAGAATGATGCCGGCAAGCGCGGACGGCCAGACCGAGCTGCGCGACGCGCTTGAATCCGCGGCTTTGGTGAGCGCCCAGATAATCGAACCGAGTCCGAGCGTCGCGAGTGCGGCGCCGAGCACATCGAGCGCTGAGGGCTGCGATTCCATGCCCTCCGCCACGTAGTTCCACGCCAGGTACGCGGCGCCCGCAGCGAGCGGCAAATTCAGCAGGAAAATCGACCGCCACCCGATCACATCGACCACCCAGCCCCCTGCGACGGGTCCCACGGCGCCGGCCAGGGCACCGGCCGCGGCCCAGGTCCCGATGGCGCGACCGCGTGCCTCGCCGAAAAAACCGGTGCCGAGGATGGCGAGGCTGTTGGGCATGAGCAACGCGGCTCCGAGTCCTTGCAGAGCACGCGCCGCGAGCAACCAACCGAGCGAGGGGGCGGCCGCACAAACGGCCGATGCGATCGAGAATACCGCGAGCCCGGTTTGAAACAGCCGGCGCCGTCCGAAATGATCTCCGAGTGCGCCGCCGAGCAGCATCAAGACACCCATCGGCAAGAGGTAGGCGTTGATCGCCCACGACAAATTGGCCGGATCGACCCGCAGATCCCGCGCGAGAGCGGGCAGGGCGACATTCACAACCGAGCCATCGATGAACGCCAGGCTCGATCCGAGAATGGTCGCCGCCAATGTCGCACGGGGATGCATGTGAAACGAGCCTAGCCCGGCTTGGCCTTCTGCGTGAGCATGCGAATCGCCTCGGCGAGCGAGCGCGACGCAGCATCGTATCCGGCCCACGGCCGGCTCTTCTGCAGCAAAGCGGCAGCGGTTCTCACGGTGAACTTTTTCGGATCGAGACCCGCGCGAACCTGTTGCCAATCGATGGGCATCGAGACCGGCGCACCTTCGCGTGCGCGCGGCGAGAGTACGGCCACCGCCGTCGCGGTGCGATCGTTGCGCAGATAATCCAAAAATATCTTTCCAACGCGCCGGCGCTTCGACATATTGTCCAGGTATTTGGCGGGGCTGTCCTGCGCCATTTGCGCGCAAACGATGTGTGCAAAATTCTTGGCTACAGGCCAGCGAACCGCTGCCTTGCCCGTGCGCAGCGGCGTGACCACGTGCAGGCCTTTGCCGCCCGTGGTCTTGCAGAAGGATTCGAGGCCGCTCGCCTTGAGGCGATCGCGAATCTCGATCGCGCCGGCGATGACGGCGCTGAATGTTACGTCGGGTGCGGGATCGAGGTCGAACACGAGTCGGCCCGCGAATTCCGGATCGTCAGGAGCGCAATTCCACGGATGAATCTCGAGGACGGCGACCTGTGCGGCGGCGATCAAGCCTTCGACTCGATCGATCTG
>CAYRAC010000582.1:0-3306 GCA_964422045.1 uncultured Steroidobacteraceae bacterium | reverse complement strand
CAGCAAATCGTTGGGATAGTCCAGGCTGCCGTCGCCCATGATGTCCACTTCCGTACCCGCCCAGATTTCAATACTCTTCACGTTTTTGCGCGCGGCGTGGATGCGCTGGATATGCTCCGCGGCACGCTTTTCATCCAACAAAGTTTTCACACCGGCGACTTCTTGGACGCGATCGAACGGCACCGAATCACAGCATTCTACGGCGTTCCGAGCATGCTCTACAGCCTTCTCGACGATCCGAGGGCGGCAACACTCGATTGGTCCAGCATAGAGTTTATTCTCTACGGCGGTTCGCCCATGTCGCCTTCCCGGATTGCAGAGGCAATCCGCGTGTTTGGTCCGGTACTGAATCAAGCCTATGGGCAAACGGAGGCGCCCAGCTGTATCACGCTGCTGCGCAAGGCCGACCACGAAGCCGCTCACGGTCGCCGACTGCTTTCCTGCGGAATGAGCTATGCCGGTATCTCGGTCGCGATCCTTGACGACGCATGCCGGCCGGTGGCGTCGGGTACCGCGGGAGAACTTTGTGTGCGCGGCCCACACGTCATGGAAGGCTATTGGAAACAGCCTGAGGAGACCGCTAGGGCGTTTGAAGGCGGCTGGCTGCACACCGGGGACATCGCCGTCAGCGACGAAGACGGGTACATCTACTTGGTCGATCGCAAAAAGGACATGATCATCTCAGGCGGAATCAACGTCTATCCAAAGGAAGTCGAGGATGCCCTAATGAATCACCCGTCGGTTTCCGCGGCGGCGGTCATTGGCGTGCCCCATCCGAAATGGGGAGAAGCCGTCAAGGCATTTGTCGTCAGGCGACAACATACAACCTTGGAGGAAAAGGAGCTGTTGGCATTTGTGCGTGCGGCGAAAGGTCCTGTCAACACGCCGAAGGGCATCGTATTCGTGGACGAACTACCGATGACAGCCCTCGGTAAGCCGGATAAGAAAGCGCTGCGTGCTGCCTTCTGGGTCGGCGCATCGAGATCAATCGCATAGTGAACGAGGGGCCGACCGAGACGCCCGTGAGCGTGCCCCTTCAAGGGCGGCCAGACCGTGCGTGGCCCGCACTCATCGGCCAGAATCAACTGTCAGGAGAAATCCGAATGGCATCCATCCACACCGATCCGATGATCCGAATCAAGCACCCTGATAAATTCTTCATTGATGGCGAGTGGATCAAGCCTTCGACGACAGCCAAACTGGAGCTGATCTCGCCCAATAGCGAGGAATGCTTTATGCTCGTGGCGGAAGCTCGGGAAGCCGACATCGACCGTGCCGTCTCGGCCGCCCGCAGAGCATTCGACCACGGTCCGTGGCCACACCTAAGTCACGACGAGCGCGCGGTCAAGATCCGCGAGCTCGCCTCTAAGCTGCGCGGTCGCCTGGACGAACTTGTTTATGTCCACACCGAGCAGATGGGCGCGCTCGTGCCCATTGCGCAACGTATCGCTGCGGCGGCGCTCAGTAAGCTCGATTACTATGCCGACTTGGCCGCTAGTTATGCCTGGATGGAAGAGCGCAACGCCGCGGACGGCACGCTATTGAGCGTGCCTCGAGGCAGGAATGAGGGTTCCGCGGACCGTCGCGCAGCCGGCGACGATACTTTTGCGGTGGTCGTGAAGGAACCCGTTGGGGTAGTGGCGATCATTACCCCTTGGAACGGGCCCCTCGCCCTTCTCACGAGCAAGCTTGCGCCCGCGCTGCTGGCAGGCTGCACAGTGATCGTCAAACCGTCGCCTGAAACCCCTCTCGAGGCGTATGTCCTTGCGGAATGTGCCGAAGCCGCCGGTTTTCCGCCGGGAGTCATCAACCTGGTCTGCGCGCAGCGCGATGTATCCGATTATCTCGTGCGCCAGCTCGGCGTCGACAAGGTGAGCTTCACCGGAAGCACCGCGGCCGGTCGACGCATTGCATCGGTGTGCGGCGAAAGAATTGCTCGCGTGAGCCTCGAACTCGGCGGAAAGTCGGCCGCAATTGTCCTGGATGACGCAGATCCAGACATGGTGGCGACGTCGCTCACCGGCGGCATTTGCTCGCTGAGCGGACAGATATGCGCGGCACTGAGCCGTGTCGTCGTTTCGCGCCGACGGCACGACGATTTTGTCGATGCATTGGCGCAGAAATTTCGCGCGCTGCGGATCGGTCATTCGCGCGATTCCGATACACAACTCGGTCCGCTTGCCATGAAGCGTCAGCTCGATCGTGTGGAAGGATATATCGCCCGGGGCCGAAGCGACGGCGCAACCCTCGTCACCGGTGGCAATAGGCCGAAGGCACCGCGCCGGGGATATTTCATCGAGCCAACATTGTTCGCCAATGTCGACAACGCAATCCCGCTCGCCCAGGAAGAAATCTTTGGTCCCGTCTTGTCCGTCATAAAATTCGAAGATGAGTCGGATGCCATTCGCATCGCGAACGACTCCATCTTTGGACTCAACGGGGCCGTTTTCACCAATGATGCGGGCCGCGCGTATGAAATCATGCGCCGCGTCCGGACCGGCACTATCGCGCAAAATGGGTTCAAAGTGAGTCCAGGATTGCCGTTCGGCGGCTTCAAGCAGTCTGGGATCGGACGCGAAAACGGAATCGAGGGACTGGAAATGTACCTCGAGAAAAAGACGTTGCATCTTGACCGGCGTCCGCCGAGTTTTTGATTTGGCTGCGCATCGACTTAGGCGGAAAGACCGTTTGACGCAACAGCATTTGGATTGCAATCGAGAGGAATGACAACGATGACCATCGCCCGCTATTACCGCATGGTAGCCGCTCAAGGTAAGGAAACCGAACTCCTGCAGGCGTTAGGCGACTTGCGCCGTGAAGTGCAGTCTCTCCAAGGCTCTCAGGAAGTCGACCTGTTTCAGGATACCAAGGATCCCTCAATCTTTATCTTCATCGAGAGATGGGCCTCCATCGATGCGCATAAGGCGGCGGGTTCCAAGCTGCCGAAGGAATCGCTTGGGCGCGTCATGGCTGTCCTGGCACAGCCGCCAGAAGGGTCGTATCTAGACTGCATCAAAGACAACTGATGGGCATTCGGTGCTCTTCTCTCTACTCCCGCGCCGCCACTACCGAGCCCACGCAGTACCGTCGAGATAATTGCATCAAGGAACCAATATATGTCCGTGATTAAAATGGAAAAGCGCGGCCACGTTGCGCTCGTAACCTTCAACAGGCCGGAAATGATGAATGCCCTTGGTCAAATCGGCGACGGCGATGAAATCCACGCAATGTGCGATGCGATCAACGATGATCAGAGCATTAGATGCGTGGTCCTGACCGGTTCTGGCAGGGCATTCTCGGCGGGGG
>CAYRAC010000581.1:0-3318 GCA_964422045.1 uncultured Steroidobacteraceae bacterium | reverse complement strand
AGGCGACTACGCGGCTGCTGCGAATGGCATTCGAGACCAGCAAGGCCGCGCCGCCCACGGCAATCAAGTAGGCGGACGCGTGCCGGGCGATGGCGGCGACTGTTTCCGGGCCGCGCTCCGCCTTGCCCACCATCGCGAGCAGTCCCGCCTTGCCGAGCATGGTGTCGGTAAAGCGGTCCATGCGATTGGCGGTGGTGGGACCGGCGGGACCGACGACTTCCGTTCCGACCGGATCCACGGGGCCCACGTAATAGATGACGCGGCCATGAAAATCCAAGCCGTCGGGCAGCGGCTTGTCCGCGTCGAGCAGGGCGCAAATGCGCTTGTGAGCGGCATCGCGGCCGGTCAATAGTTTCCCTGACAGCAGCAAGCGTTCGCCGGGTTTCCAGCGTGCAATCTCCGCGCGAGTCAAGCCATCGAGCGAGACGCGGCGCGCACTGGCATCGGCGCTCCAGGTTACTTTCGGCCACAGATCGAGATTCGGCGGCTCGAGCAGGGCGGGCCCCGAGCCATCGAGCGTGAAATGGATATGGCGCGTCGCGGCGCAATTCGGAATGACGGCCACGGGCAACGAGGCGGCATGCGTCGGATAGTCCAAGACTTTCACGTCGAGTACCGTGGTCAAACCGCCCAGGCCTTGAGCGCCGATGCCGAGCGCGTTGACCCGCTGGAAAATGTCGAGCCGCAGCTCTTCCAATTTGCTGCTCGGTCCGCGCGCCAAGAGCTCGCCGATGTCGATGGGCTCCATCAAGGATTTCTTCGCGAGCAGCATGGCCTTCTCGGCGCTGCCGCCGATGCCGACACCGAGCATTCCGGGCGGACACCAGCCGGCACCCATTTCAGGCACCCTCTCGAGCACCCAGTCGGCGACGGAGTCCGACGGATTCAGCATGGCGAACATGGATTTGTTTTCCGAGCCGCCGCCCTTCGCTGCGACGGTAATCTCGACGGCATCGCCCGCGACGAATTCCGTATGAATCACCGCGGGCGTATTGTCGCGGGTATTCCCGCGTTTGAACGCCGGGTCCGACACGATGGATGCGCGCAGCTTGTTGTCGGGATTGAGGTAGGCGCGCCGCACGCCTTCGTTGACCATCGCCTCGAGATCCAGGCTCGCGTCCCAGCGCACACCCATCCCGACTTTCACGAATACCACCACGATGCCGGTGTCCTGACAGATTGGACGATGACCCTCGGCGCACATGCGTGAATTCGTGAGTATCTGCGCGATCGCATCGCGCGCCGCCGGGCTTTGCTCGATCTGATAGGCATGCCCCATGGCGCGGATGAAATCCGGCGTGTGGTAGTAGGAAATGTATTGCAGGGCATCGGCCACGCTGGCGATGACATCGGCTTCGCGAATCACACTCATGGCACAACCTTACGGTAATGACGAACTGGGCCGCAAATCTACCAACTCACGGACGGCTTTGTTGACGAATCCCCTACAATCGGCAGAAATCGGAGATTCGAAATGCGAGTGTGGAGAGCGTTGCCGTCGAGCGCCCGGGGCTGCGCCTTGTGGAGTTTCCTGGGCATTGTCGGGCTGTGGCCTGCCGGTTGGGCGGCCGCCGCCGCGCCGCTGGCGTTGCACGAGTGCCGCATCGAACATCCGCTGCGCCTGACATCGATTGCGGCCCGTTGCGCCAACTTGCGCGTGCCGGAGAATCGCTCCGAGCCCGGCGGCGCCACGATCGAGCTCAGCATCGCGGTGGTGCCGGCGCTCAACCGCCGCGCCGCCGCCGCACCCTTGTTCTTGGTCGCCGGCGGTCCAGGCCAAGGAACGAAGGCCATGTACGCGGGCCTCGCGGGCGCCTTTGCGCGCGTCAATCGCGATCACGATATCGTATTGGTCGATCAACGCGGCACGGGAGACTCGACGCCCCTGTCCTGCGACTATCCCGACGATTGGCAGGCGCAGGACGAGATGCTGCAGGCGCTGCGCCAGGCGACCACGGCTTGTCTGCAAAAGTTCGGCGCGCGCGTGCGCTTCTTCACCAGCGGCGCGGCGGTTGCGGATCTCGAGGCGGTACGCACGGCCCTTGGCTATCCGGCGCTGGATCTGTATGGCGTGTCCTATGGCACGCGCGTCGCCCAGCTTTACATGCGGCGCTATCCGCGCGCCGTCCACGCAGCGATCTTGGATGGAGTGCTCGCTCCCGAGCAAGTCATCGGACCGGCCACACCGCTCGACGGCGAGCGCGCGCTCGATCTCATCGTCGCGCGCTGCAAAGATGCGCCCGAATGCGCTCGAGCTTACCCCCAGCTGCCGCACGACTTGGACGACTTGCGCAGCCGATACGGCATGCAAAAATCCACGATCACGCTGGATGATCCGGACGGCGGTCTGCCGTTCCAATTGCAATTCAATCGCAGTGTGTTGAATGCCAGCCTGCGGCTTCTCTCTTACAGCGCGTCTCAAGCGTCGCTCTTGCCGACGCTCGTGCATCGCGCATCGCAAGGCAGCTTGGGACCGCTCGCGGCGCAAACCGTCTTGACGGCGCGTCAAGCGGCGGCACAGATTGCGATCGGCATGCAGAACAGCGTGGTCTGCAGTGAGGATGCGCCTTTTTTTGCACTCTCGGATGCCGCGCGGGCGGCCATTGCCCGCACCTACCAGGGAACAGATCAGTTGGACGCCTTTCTGGAAGTTTGTAAATTGTGGCCGCGCGGGGCCGTCGATGCCGATCTTCACAGTCCGTTACGCAGCGACATTCCGACCCTGTTGTTGTCGGGCGAAGCGGATCCCGTGACACCGCCGGCGGATGCGGAACGCGCGGCGCAGGGGCTCGCGCACCATCGCCACTTGATATTGAGCGGCGAGGGACACGGTCAGGTCGGCACCGGCTGCGTACCGCGATTGATGGCGGAGTTTCTCGAGGCGGCGGCCCCCGAGAAACTCGACGCGAGTTGCCTGAAGCAGCACCGTCCCGCAGCGTTCTTCGTCAGCATGACGGGCCCGGCGCCATGATCGAAGCTTCTCACTTGAGCAAGCGCTTCGGCGCCATCGAAGCCGTGCGCGATGTGTCCTTCAGCGCCCGCGACGGTGAAATCACCGGCCTGTTGGGCGCCAACGGTGCAGGTAAGTCGACCTGCTTGCGCATGCTGTACGGGGTGCTGACGCCGGACAGCGGCCGCGCATCAATCAACGGCATCGACATCCGCGGCGAGACCTCGAAGGCACGCGCCCAGTTGGGCGTGCTGCCGCACGCCGCCGGTCTGTACGGCAATCTCACGGCGCGCGAGAACATCTACTATTTCGGTTCGCTGCAGGGAATCGGTCGTGCGGCCTTGAAGTCGCGCACCACGGAACTCGCG
>CAYRAC010000580.1:0-3333 GCA_964422045.1 uncultured Steroidobacteraceae bacterium | reverse complement strand
CGCGAAAATTATTCGGCCTGACGATCAAGCCCGATCGGCTGCAACAAATTCGCAATGAGCGCCGCCCCGATAGCCGCTATTCGTCGGCGCCGCAAGTCGCCTTCGAGGTCAGAGCGGCCGAGTCGTTGTTCGAACGGCACGGTATTCCAATGATCGATGCGACGGACGTCTCGATCGAAGAAATCTCCAGCAGAATTCTCGACCGCACCGGCATCGAACGGCGCTTGCGGCCCTGACATTCTGGATGTGCGTGGTATAGTTCGAGACATGTTAGCGGATCAATGGTGTGCGACAACCTGGAGAGCCAAGCCCGGCAGCTTCGTCAGCTTGATGACGCTGTATGAGAGCAATTTCGTGCGTCTCGGCTGGCTGGTGAAGGATCTGCGCGGGGTGACGGCGCGCCGCAGGTCGCGCGTGCCCAAGGACTGTGATCTCTATCTCACCCCGCTCGAATTGAGCCGCTATACGAGTGTGTTTCGTCTCACATATGAGTTCGAATTCGACGCCGGTCCGATCAACGACCCAGATTTGGAAGTCTGCGTGTATCACGACGCGCGGCTGGCCGAAGTGCGCAGTTTTCGCGGCTTCCAGCGCCATCCGCAGCTCTCGAAGCTGCACTCTGGACTCAAGCGTGAACTGGATCAGCGCTGGACGCGGAACATGATGTTAAATAAATGGCTGGAATATTGCTCGGAGCGGGGGCATCACTTCTAGCGGCTCGAGCGCCCTAGGTTGGTGGCGATTTCCCGCTCGATAACCCTGTGGCTCAAGGCGGGACTTTGATCGATAAGCTGAGTTTTCTCAAAGGAGGGTTGGACGGAGGTGCCGTGAGTCCTGACGAAGAGCGGCTCATGCAGCTCTTCCAAAATCGCGCGGGCTTGAAGAAAGCCTACGCCGACCTCAAGGACGAATTTCACCTGCTGAGCGATCGTCTCAAGCAGCAGGAAGGCGCGACCATTCGCGTGCAGGAGCAACTCGACGCCCTCGGCGACTTGCTCGGCGACCCGAAGACGGGCTTCAGCGCCCTGGTATTTTTTCAGCTGCGCGCATTGTGGAAGACCTGTCACCAGCAATTGGCGGCGTTCGCCACCGAACTCACGCGCCAGCAAGAGGCGCGCGAGACCGCAAAACACAATGCAGACACCGAGGCGGCGAAGAACGCGCGGCTCGCGGACGTCGCGCAACGCGTGCAGGCAGCGCAAGCCGCCGCCGACGTGCAGCGCAAGGCCTTGGGCGCCGCACAGAGCGAACTCGCGCGCTTGACCGCCTTCTGGCATTACTTCAAGCGCCGCCGCGGCCAAAAGACTCTGGAGGTGCTGCGCAGCCAAGTTGCGATCGCCGAGGCGGTCATCGGCGATCTGCACACCGAGCGCAGTGCCATCGAACATGCCGCGAGCGTCGAATTTCCGGGAATATCACTGGCCGCGCGCCGCAATATCAATCTGGCCATCATCAGCTTTGCCGAGATGTTGTGCGAACACGTGGACAACTTTGGATTGGCGGCGCGCGCCAAGGAAGCCGTCGCGCGGCGCGTGCACGAGATGAATTTCGGTGCGCGCGAGGAATGCGAGGGCTACATGCAGCGCGTACAGCAGGCGCAAAGCACCGTGGCGGGTCAGAAGCTCGCCACCGGCGCCCTCAAAGCCAAGCTCGAGCGGCTGCGCGCAAGCTGTGAATATCGCAATAACGCGGACACCGTGCCGACCGCGGATTCGCTGGCGCCGACGGCCGCCGATTTCGACGCGAACAAGGCCGCGAAGCCCGCGGCGACGTGGAACGTGCTCGCCGAGGACTACTGGGACCTGTACACGCTGCTGCTGCGCTAAGACGCAGCAGCCCCTCAGTGCAGGTCGGTGCGCCGCGCCTGGGTCGGCAACGCGCGGCGCGCCGTCGTCACCGCAAGGTCCGCCGCGATCTGCGAGGCCTCATCCAGCAAGATGCCGGCCGCTGCGTCGTCCTTGATCTCCTCCAAGGACTTCACCGGCTTGATGTCATGCGCGGCCCGCCAGGTGTTCTCGCGCTCGAGCCGCTCGCTATCCAAGCGCTGGCGCTCGGCCTCACGCGTTTTGAGACTGAGGGACACGGTTTTCTGATTGCGCATGGCATCGAGAGAGGCGATGTCGTCGTGCAGGTATTTGAAATCCGCGCTGTTGGCGGTGCGCTCTTCATGCAGCTTCTCGAGCGAGATGGCCGTCAATTTCAGGTCGCCTTCGACTCTGAAGGTGGCGGGCTCGATGTGATCCCAGGGCAGCGCCCGGTCACGCGTGCTCTCGCCGACTTCGTTGGCGTCGATCAACGAGGGCAGTGCGATATCCGGAGTCACACCGCGGTCCTGAGTGCTCTCGCCGGTGATCCGATAGTATTTGCCGATAGTCACGTTGAGCTGTCCCAAGTCGGGCTTGCGGCCGAATATGGTGTAGTTGAGCGGATGCGCGTTCTGCACCGTGCCCTTGCCATAGGTCTGCTGACCGACGATGAGTGCGCGTCCGTAATCCTGAATGGCGCCGGCGAAGATTTCGGAAGCCGACGCGCTGAATCGATCCACCAGCACGATCATCGGGCCGCTGTAGAAAACCGCCGGATCGGGATCATCATCGACCTCGATGCGTCCGGTGGTGTCGCGCAGCTGCACCACGGGTCCGCGATCGATGAACAGTCCGGTGAGCGATTCGGCTTCCGGTAGATAGCCGCCGCCATTGGCGCGCAGATCCATGATGAGCACATCGGCGCCGTCCTTCTTCAGTTCGCTGATCAGCCGCTGCACGTCGCGCGTCGTGCTGCGAAAATCCTTGGCACCGGCACGGCTGGCATCGTAGTCCTGATAGAAGCTCGGCACCGTGATGACGCCGACCTTCACGTCGCGGCCGTTGCGCTGCACGACCCGCATCGCCTTGTGCGAGGCCTGTGCCTCGAGCGAGATGCGGTTACGCGTGAACTCCACGACTTTTTGCGCAGAGCTGGGAGCCGCGCCCGCCGGCAGCAGCTGCAGCCGCACCAAGGTGCCGCCGGGTCCGCGAATCTTTTGCACGACGTCATCCAGGCGCCAACCGATCACATCGGTGAGTTCGCCGTTCTTGCCTTCGCCGACGGCCGTGATGCGGTCGTTGGCGGCGAGTTTGCCGCTGGTCGCCGCAGGACCGCCGGCAATCACGTCGATCACCGTCACGTAGTCATCGGTCAATTGCAATGAGGCGCCGATGCCCTCGTAGCTGAGACTCATTTGAATGTTGTATTCCTCGGAGCTGCGCGCCGAGAAATAATTCGAGTGCGGGTCGAGCGACAGCACGAAGGCGTTCATGAACGCCTCGAACACATCCTCCGGCTTGCTTTGAT
>CAYRAC010000579.1:0-3333 GCA_964422045.1 uncultured Steroidobacteraceae bacterium | reverse complement strand
TTTCTGCAGGAGCGCGCATTCGAGATCATGCACGCCGCGGGCGCCGAAAAGGTTTGGAAGGCGCCACCGCGCCTGGCGCGCGGCGGTGTCCACTTGCTCGGAACTTGCCGAATGGGCAACGACCCTGCCGGTTCGGTCATCGACAAATACCATCGGACGCACGATGTGCCGAATCTTTTTCTCTGCGACGGTTCGAGTTTCGTCACCTCCGGACGGGGTCAGCCGACGATGACGATTCAGGCGCTGAGCTTCAGGGCGGCCGACCATATCGGCCGGTTCGCGAAGCGGGGCGAGATCTAAACCCAAGCTATCAACAATCGAGACAGCATATGAATAGCAGCGACGGCGACCAAGACAATTCGCGGCGCTCGTTCCTCTTGTCCGGCGGCGGTTTCTTGACCAGCGTTTGGCTCGCGGCGCATTGGCCGGCAATCGATGCGGCAGCCCACCATGCCGCTGCCGTGTCCGAGGTCCCCGCAGCGGCAGGGTTCGAGTTCTTAAGCGCCGCCGATGCGGCCGACATCGAGGCGATTGCCGCGCAAATCGTGCCGAGCGGCGCCACGCCGGGAGCGCGCGAGGCGCACGCCGTGTATTTCATCGATCGCGCGCTCGGGACGTTTTTCGCGGCGTGGGCCGCTGATTTTCGCCCGGGTCTTGGCGATTTTCAGGCGAAATTTCGCGCCGCGAATCCGACCTTGGCAGCGTTCGCGAAGTCGGATCCGGGTCAGCAAATCGCCTTCCTCAAGACCGTGGAGCGCACCCCGTTCTTCGACAGCGTGCGCACATTGACGCTGCTCGGCATGTTCTCCTCGCCGAAATACGGCGGCAATTACCAGGGGTCGGGCTGGCGTCTCATGGGGTTCGTCGACCAGCACGCGTTCGCGCCGCCGTTCGGCTACTACGATCGCGAATACAGCGGTTTCGTGCCGTACACGGACAAGCCCGTTTGACGGCGCGCCGGTTCAAGGGCGGCGAGACGGTGGATTTCATCGTGGTGGGCTCGGGCGCCGCGGGCGGCGTGATCGCGCGCGAGTTGTCCGCCGCGGGCTCGAGCGTGCTGGTATTCGAGCAGGGGCCGCGGTTCGGGCCGGCCGATTTTGCGCACGACGAGCTGAAGTATTTCTTTTTGAATGGGATCACCCTCGATCCAGCGCTGAGTCCGCAGAGCTTCCGCAAGACCACCGACGCCGTTGCGAAAGTCCCCTTGGGGCCATCGCCCGCGCAATACGCGCGACTCGTCGGCGGCAGCAGCAACCACTACACGGCGAATTTCTGGCGCTTTCACGAAATCGACTTTCACGAGCGCAGCGTGCTCGGATCCATCTCCGGGACCGGGTTCACCGATTGGCCGATCAGTTATCAGGAACTCGAGCCGTATTACACCAAGGTCGAGTGGCAGGTAGGCGTCTCGGGACTCGCCAATGCCAGTCCGTTCGACCCGCCGCGCAGCAAACCGTACCCGATGCCGCCGATGCCGGTGAAATCTTCCGGCGTGCTGTTGGAGAAGGGCGCGCGCAAGCTCGGCCTGCATCCCTTTCCGGCGCCGCTCGCCATCGCGTCGCAGCCATTTCGCGGCCGCCCTGCGTGTGTGCACTGCGGATTCTGCATGGGATTCGGCTGCGAAGCGCGGGCGAAGTCCTCGTCGCTGTACACGATGATTCCGGAAGCCGAGGCGACGGGTAATTGCGAGGTTCGAGCGGCAAGCTTCGTCTACCACGTGGCGATCGACGGCAGCGGCCGCGTCACCGGCGTGAATTATTTCGATGCCGAGAAACGCGATCTTTTTCAGAGAGCGAGGGCGGTGATCCTGTCGGCGAACGGCGCGGAGACGCCGCGCTTGCTGCTCAATTCCACCAGCAGCCGTTTTCCGCAGGGCCTTGCCAACTCGAGCGGTCTGGTCGGCAAGTACCTCATGTTCAACCAAGGCGCCTCGGCGCATGCGACGTTCGAACACGAGCTCAACGAGTACAAGAGCGTGCAGGTGACGCGCCTGCTGCACGACTTCTACGACGCCGACCCGGGGCGCGGGTTCTACGGCGGGGGCGGGATCGACGCGCGCATCAATCCGCAGCCGGCGGTGTGGGCGTTATCTCAGGGCGGTGATCTGCCGCGTTGGGGTGCGGCTCTCAAGGCGCGCATCGAGGCCTTCCCGCGCTCCATGGTGGCGGCGGGTCACTCGACTTCGCTCGCCGTCGAATCGAACGGCATCAGCATCGATCCGACGCTCAAGGACGCCTGGGGTATCCCCGCCATCCGGGTCACTTACAAGGATCACCCCGACGATCTGGCCTGCGCGCGATTTTTGCAGGACCGCCAAGTCGAGATCATGCACGCGGCAGGTGCACGACAGGTGTGGCGCGACGATGTGGCTGAAGCCGAGTCGGCGGTGCACCTGCTCGGCACCGCGCGCATGGGCAATGATTCCGCCACCTCGGTGATCGATAAATATCACCGCACGCATGATGTGCCGAATCTATTCCTGTGTGACGGGTCGAGTTTCGTGACATCGGGCCGCGGTCAACCGACCATGACGATCCAGGCGCTGGCGTTCCGCGCGGCGGACCACATCGGCCGATTCGCCAAGCGCAACGAAATTTGAGCACCAGCCCGATCAGCGCGATCTTTTTTTCTTGCGCGGAGTTTTCGCGGTGTGCGCCTGAGATTCGTCCGAGTCCTCGTCCTCGGCCGCCGATTCCGCCACGTCATCGTTGTCTGAGATTTCGTAGTCGTCGAAGTCGCTCATGAGTTCGGCGGTGCGCCGCTCTTCCATGACGCGCTCCAGGCGGCGCCACGCAGGCTCCGCACCCTTTGGCGCGCGCCGACGCTGCGACTCGACGTCGCGCATGATGTGATCGACGTCAACCTCATCGCCGCCGGGGGCCGCATCCTCGACGTCCTCTTCCTCGAATTCGTCAGATTCAGGCTTTTCGCTCATGACACGGGCGCGTTATAAACGGAAAGGCGCCCAATGTGCAAGACCCTAGCGCACAGTCCGCTACTTAACGAGCTCGTTGAGTTGAAATATAGGCAAGAGGAGGGCGATCACGATGAAGAGGACGACTCCGCCCATGAACACGACCATGAACGGGCCCAACAGATTGGTCATGGTCGAGAGCAAGCCGTCCATCTCGCGTTCCTGATTCTTTGCCGCGCGCTCGAGCATTTTCTCGAGCTCGCCGCTGCTTTCGCCGCTGCTGATCAGGTGGATCATCATGGGAGGGAACAGCTTGCGCGCAGCCAGCGACTTGCCGATGGGCGCGCCCTCGCGCACGCGCAGCGCGGCTTCCTCGACCGCCTGGCGCATCGGCATGTTGCTGACCACCTCCGCGGAGA
>CAYRAC010000578.1:0-3337 GCA_964422045.1 uncultured Steroidobacteraceae bacterium | reverse complement strand
ACGGGAACCGGAACCGAACCTCATGGGACTAACAAAAACACTTAGCTCGGTCCCGGTGTCTCGTTGCAGACGGGCATAGTTTGCTTTGTTTCCAATGATTTGCAAGTAGTGTCGCGATATGAAGTCAGGCTGGTGACCCGCGTCACACTCGCAGCCGGCGCCGCGCACACCTTACTCGCGCATTAACAGACTTTAATAAATCGACCACAGGGTGTTAACTCCTACGAGCCCAGGGTTACGCGGTGAAATGGCGCTGGTGCGCTCGAACGCAAGGTTGATAAGCAAATGTGGATTGTCGAAGTTGCTCTGCGGCGGCCGTATACGTTCCTGGTGATGGCGCTGCTAATTCTTCTAGCGACCCCTCTGGTGCTGTTGAAAATGCCGACCGACATCTTCCCGGAAATCAATATCCCGGTTATCAGCATCGTATGGACCTACACGGGACTATCGGCGCAGGAGATCGGCCAGCGCATCACATCGGTCAATGAGCGCAGCCTCACGACGACCGTCAACGACATCGAGCATATCGAGTCGGAGTCCTTGGCCGGCTTCGCAGTCATCAAGATTTTCCTGCAGCCGAACGCCAACATTCCGACCGCGATCGCCCAGGTGGTGGCAATAGAACAGTCGCAGCTGAAGCAATTACCGCCCGGCATATTGCCGCCGCTGGTGATCAAGTACTCGGCATCGAGCATTCCGATCATCCAGCTCGGGGTGTCCAGCCCCAGCATGACCGAACAGGCGGTATTCGATACCGCGGTGAATTTCCTGCGTCCGCACCTGGTGACCATTCCGGGGGTAGCCATCCCCTATCCCTACGGCGGAAAGCAGCGCGTGATTTCGGTCGACCTCGACACCGATGCCTTGCTCGCCAAGGGCCTTACGCCCAACGACGTGGTGAACGCCGTGAACACGCAGAACTTGGTGTTGCCGTCCGGCACCGCCAAAATCGGCGCAACCGAGTACGTGCTCGCCACCAACGGATCGCCCGATACCATCGCCGGGCTCAACAACATTCCCGTGTTGACGCGCAACGGTGCCACGACCTACTTGTCGGAGGTCGCGCACGTGCGCGACGGGTTTTCACCGCAGACCAATATCGTGCGGCAGAACGGCGAGCGCGGTGTATTGGTGTCCGTCATCAAGAATGGCGGCTCATCGACGCTCGACATCGTCAGCTCGCTGCTCGCGCAACTGCCGATAGTCGCGCAGATTCTGCCGAAGGAACTGAAGATTACGCCGCTATTCGATCAATCGGGGTTCGTGCGCGCCGCAATCAGCGGCGTGGTGCGCGAAGCTTTGATCGCCGCCTGCCTCACGGCCGCGCTGATACTGCTGTTTCTCGGCAATTGGCGCAGCACCTGCATCATCGCCGTGTCGATTCCACTGTCGATACTGTCCTCGATCATCGCGCTGTATGCCATGGGTGAGACGATGAACATCATGACCCTGGGCGGCTTGGCGCTGGCGGTCGGTATTTTGGTCGACGACGCCACCGTCACGATCGAAAACATCGAGCGCCACATGCACCTGGGGTCGGACCTGCACAAGGCCATTTTGGAAGGTGCGGGCGAGATTGCCGTTCCCGCCTTGGTGTCCACTTTGTGCATTTGCATCGTGTTCGTACCGATGTTCTTTCTCACCGGCGTAGCGCGCTACCTGTTCGCCCCGCTGGCGCAAGCCGTGGTGTTTGCGATGCTGGCCTCATATGTGCTGTCGCGCACCCTGGTGCCCACCCTCGTGATGCTGTTGATGGATCACACCGCGCGGCAGAGCGGAGCGAGCGTGCTGCAGCGCGTATACCGGGCATTCAATGGCCGCTTCGAGAGAATTCGCAGCGGTTACGTGATCATCCTTTCGCAGGTTCTGCAACGGCGGCGCGTATTCGCCGGTGCATTTCTCGGCTTCTGCGTGTTGTCTTGCTGTCTCGCACCGTTTCTCGGCCGCGACTTCTTTCCGAGCGTGGACGGCGGCCAGATCCGCTTGCACATGCGGCTGCCTACGGGTGCGCGCATCGAAGAGACGGCGCGCGTGGCCGACGCCGTGGAGCGGGTCATTCGTTCGATCATTCCGCCCAAGGATCTTGGTACCATACTCGATAATCTCGGCGTGGCAGTGAGCGGAATCAACAAGTCCTATAGCAACGCTGGAACTTTCGGCAGCCACGACGGCGAGATTCAAGTGTCGCTCAATGTCGGACATCGGCCGACGGAGCGCTATGTCGAGGCGATGCGGCGCGAATTGCCGCAGCGCTTCCCCGGAGTGGAGTTCTTTTTCCAACCCGCCGACATGGTGACGCAGATTCTCAATTTCGGGCTACCGTCCGCGATCGATGTCAAGGTCACCGGCGCCGATCTGCGCGCCGACTATGGTATCGCCGCAAAGCTCATGAAACAGATCGAAATGATTCCGGGCACGGTGGATACGCACATACATCAGCGGCTCGATCAGCCGACCGTGTCGCTCAACATGGATCGCACACAGCTGCAGCAGCTGGGTCTGACTCCGAGCGACGTGACGACTGACCTCTTGGTTTCGACGGCCGGCACCACGCAAACCTCGCCCGCCTTTTGGCTGAGTCCGGTCAATGGAATCGTGTACAGCCTGGCGGTGCAGTCGCCGCAGTATGCGGTCGACAGTCTCGATGCCGTGCTGCGTACACCGGTGCGCGCGGCCGCGGCCGCCCTCAGCACAACGCCACAGCTATTGAGCAATCTGGTCGGCGTCACTCCGGCAGTGCAGGAGGCGGTCGATTCGCGCTACAACCTGGCCCCCACGATAGACATCTATTCGAGTGCACAGGGCCGCGATATGGGTGGAATATCGGTCGATATCCGCCGGCTGCTCGATGAACTGCGGCCGCACCTGCCGCGCGGTGTGAGTGTCGAGATGCGTGGCCAAACGGAAACCATGAAGTCCTCGTTCGTCGAGTTGGGTGTGGGACTGGTGATGGCGGTCGTCATGGTGTACTTGTTGATCGTCGTCAACTTTCAATCCTGGGTCGACGCCTTCATCATCATCACTGCGCTGCCTGCCGCATTGGCGGGAATCTGCTGGATGCTATTTCTGACCGGCACCACTTTGAGCGTGCCCGCACTCACCGGTGCCATCATGACCATGGGGGTCGCGACCGCCAACAGCATTCTGGTCGTGGCGTTTGCGCGGCAGCGCATGGGCGAAGGGCTCGATCCCGTGAAGGCTGCACTCGATTCGGGAGCAACTCGCATGCGCCCTGTCATGATGACGGCGTTGGCCATGATCATTGGTATGGTTCCCATGGCGCTTGGTTTGGGCGAGGGTGCCGAGCAAAATGCGCCGCTCGGCCGCGCCGTGATCG
>CAYRAC010000577.1:0-3350 GCA_964422045.1 uncultured Steroidobacteraceae bacterium | reverse complement strand
GTGCCGCGGCATAGATAGGCCACCGTGCCGGCGGCAGCCGCCTTTACGCCGAGCGCCGGCGGCAGCGCCTCGGCGTCGCGGGGAATCGCGAAGATCATGCGTGTCGGCGCGTACAGAGCGCCGAGCTGCGCGGACCAGTGGGCGGCTTGCGGCGCATCGCCGCGGATGATCAGCACTTGAACCGGGGAGAGAAAATCGTCGAGCGCATTCAACAGGCTCATGTGGGCCTGGGGGTACTGCTCGAGCATCGGCCAGCCCGCCCGCAACGTGCGCTCGGCGGCCTCGAGATAGGATGATTCGCCGAGCAGGTAGCCAAGGCGGCTGAGCACCGCGGCAGCAACGCCGTTGCCCGAGGGCAGGGACTCGTCGCTGAAGGTCTTGCTGCGATGGATGAGCCGCTCGTGGTCCTTGGCGGTGAAGAAGAATCCGCCGTCCGCGTCATCTTCGAACTGCGACAGGAGGACCTGCGCCAATGCTTGCGCAAACTCCAAGTCGCTGCTGCGCCAGCGGGTTTGCAACAGCTCGAGCAGGGCATCGGCAAGAAAGGCATAGTCGTCGAGATAGGCCGGCAAGTGCGCGCGCCCGTCCTTATATGTCGCGAGCAAGCGCCCGTCGCGCCACAGCCTGCGACGCACGAAGTCAACCGCGGCCGTCGCGGCGTGCGCAAGATCGGCGCGACGCAGCACCCGGGCGGCAATCGCCAGCCCCTTGATCATCAGCGCGTTCCATGCCGTGAGGATCTTCTCATCGCGTGCCGGCGAGACGCGCAAATTCCGTGCTTGCAGCAATTTCGCGCGCGCCGAGTCGATGTGCGCCGCGACCGCGATGTCGTCGTTGGACTCAGTGACGCGCAGATGCCATTGCCCTTCGAAATTGGCGCCGCGCTCGAGGCCGAAGCGGCGCGCGAACGCGGCATATTCCTGAGAGGTCAGCAGCGCCTGAATTTGCGCCGGTGTCCAGACGTAGAACTTGCCTTCGTGCCCCTCGGAATCCGCATCGAGGCTCGAGTAGAACCCTCCCTCGAGCGAGTGCAGGTCGCGCAGCGCCCACTGCGCGGTCTCGGCGGCGATGCGTGCGAAGTGGGCATCGCCCGTGGCGAGCGCCGCGCGCGCATATTCACACAGCAGCTGCGCGTTGTCGTACAGCATCTTTTCGAAATGCGGGATGCTCCACTCGGCGTCGACCGAATAGCGCGCGAAGCCGCCGCCCAGTTGATCGTAAATGCCGCCTTCGGCCATGCGCGTCAAGGTGAGGCTCGCCATGAATAACGCTTGCAGATCCGGCGCCGCGGCGCCGCGCGTGTCATGCCAGTGCCGCAGGCAGCGTTCGATACTGCCGGGATGAGGAAATTTCGGTGCCTGAGTGAAGCCGCCGAATCTGGCGTCGAAGGTCCGCTCGAGCGCAGCACGCGCCGCGCGCAGCGGCCCTCGATCGAGTGCCACGTCTCGAGCCGCGGCCGGCGGCGTGAGCGCGGCGTAGGCCGCGCGCAATTGCGCGTTTTGCTGTGCGATCTCGGCGGAGTGCGTACGGTAATACTCGGCCACACGCATCAGCAAGTCGCCGAACGCCGGCATTCCGTGACGCGGTTGCTTCGGAAAATAGGTGCCGCCGAAGAAGGGCGATTGATCGCGCGGCGTCAAGAACATGGTGAGGGGCCAACCGCCGGAGCCGTGCGTGAGCAATGCTTGCGCCACTTGGTAGATCTTGTCGAGGTCCGGCCGCTCTTCGCGATCCACTTTGATGTTGACGAACAAGCGGTTCATCAGCGCGGCGGTGGCCGGATCCTCGAACGACTCGTGCGCCATGACGTGGCACCAATGACAGGCCGAATAGCCGATCGACAATAGAATCGGCTTGTCGGCGCGCTCGGCCGCTTGCAGAGCCTCGGCTCCCCAGGGATACCAATCCACGGGATTGTCGGCGTGCTGCTTGAGGTAGGGGCTGGTTTGCGCGGCCAGTCGATTGCGCTGCATGTTAGCGCTCCGGGTCGGTTAGAATGCGCGCCACTATACTTTAAGAATCGTCCATGTCCGACTCCGCCCGTGCCGCAGAGCTGCCCGCCCTGCGCTTGAAACGCAACGAAGATCGCCGGCTGCACGCAGGACATCTGTGGATCTTCAGCAACGAAATCGATACGCAGCAGACGCCGCTCGGTAAATTCAAGCCTGGCGAGCTGGTGCGTGTGTTGGCGCACAACGACCGGGGGTTGGGTCTCGCCTACGTGAATCCGCAGTCGCTGATCAGTGCGCGCCTGCTGGAAACGTGGCAACCGCCCGATGCTGCTTGGCTCGCGACCCGCATGCGCGCGGCCCTGGCATTGCGCGAGCGGTTGTACGCCGCACCCTACTATCGTTTGGTGTACGGCGAATCCGACGGATTGCCCGGTCTCGTCATCGATCGCTACGGGTCTGCCTGCGTGGTGCAGATCGGGACCGCCGGCATGGAGCGGCTGAAACTGCCCATTCAACACGCCTTGGAGCAGGTTCTGCAGTGCGAGGCGGTGCTGTTCAAGAACGACAGCGCGGCGCGAGAGATGGAGGGGCTGCCGAGTTACATCGAGGCCGCGACGGGCCGCTTCGATGAGTTGCATACGGTGGTGGAGGACGGTCTGGAATTTCAAGCAGCGCTTGCCGCGGGTCAAAAAACCGGATGGTTTTTCGACCAGGCCGGCAATCGTCGCGCAATGGTCAACTACGTGCGCAAGGGCGCGCGAGTATTGGATGTGTTCAGTTATGCCGGCGCGTGGGGCGTGCGCGCGGCGGTGAGCGGCGCGCGCGACGTGCTATGCGTCGACAGCTCCGCCGCGGCGCTCGAGTTGGCCGCTGCCAATGCCGAACGCAACGGCGTCAAGCTCGACACATTGCACGGAGATGCCTTCGATGTGCTGGAGGATCTCGCAAAAAAGCGCGCACGGTACGATCTTGTGATCATCGATCCACCGGCGTTCGCCAAACGCAAGAAGGACCTGCCGAAGGCGCTTGCCGCCTACAAGCGCTTGAACCAGCTGGCCATGCAAGTCTTGGTCGATGACGGTATTCTCGTGTCATGCTCGTGCTCTTACCATGTCAGTCCCGAAGAATTGCAGGACGCGATCGGCAAGGCGGCCCGCAGCGCGCAGAAGCATCTGCAAATCCTCCAGACCGGCGGTCAGGCGGCGGATCATCCGGTGCATCCCGCGATTCCCGAGACCCGCTACCTCAAAGCCTATTTCTGTCGCGTCAACGAGAGTTTAAAGTAGCCGCATGCTGACCTATCCGCACATCAACCCGGTTGCGATCTCGATCGGGCCGGTTTTCGGAATCGGGCCCCTGCGCGTGCCATATACCGATTCCCCGTACGTTTTCAGCCAG
>CAYRAC010000576.1:0-3361 GCA_964422045.1 uncultured Steroidobacteraceae bacterium | reverse complement strand
TTGTGTACGTGGCGGTGCCCGAAAAATACTTGATGCCAGGATCGGATGAATCGCTCCACGATACCAGGGTGCTGATCGGAATTGCGCCACTCGGCGCACCGCGGCCTTCCTGAAACCGCAGTTGCCACGGACCCGTTACATTCGCGAGCGCGGACTCGGCTCGCAGCGGCAAGCTGAGACCCGCCGCCGAGCCCGCGCGGCGGAACACCACGAATACCGTTTCATAAGGGCCCAGATCCAACGGCACCAGCGTGCGGCCATCGACGATGCGATACGACACCGCTTCGCGTTCGCCGCTGTCCGCATGCCACAGCTCCGGCGCTTTGCCGCTGACGCGAAAGCTCACCTCGACTCGTTGCGCACGGCTATTGCGGCTGTCGATGTAGTACAAATCGCCATCGGCAAGCGCCCGGTGGACGAACAACAAGGCGCTATCGCTGTCTCGCTTGCGGTACTCGATGTCCGGCGCGATTCCGAGCTCTGCCAACGCGACGTCCAAGGTCTCCCCGGAGAGGGTTTCGCCCTTGCCGAAACTATGCCGTCCGCTGCCCTCGCCCCACACCTGGGCCGCGAGCTCGGCAAACTCGCGCGCGTCATCGGCGAGGCTCGGCGTATCGGCCGGCCGGGCGCCGATGATGATCGCACCGTCGGCGACGAACTCGGCCAGGCGCTTGAGCACCGGCAATGACATGTGCTGCGCATTTGCGTCGAGCGCCAGCACTCGGTATTGCATGCCGCTCGGTGCGGTGAGCGCGCCGTGGTCGACGCGCAATGCCGTGAGCACCGTGTCGGCATTGATGAAGTCAAAATTGTATCCGGCCGGCACGGGCGGCGCCTTGCCGGCAAACAGCGCCGTGACGTTCGAATCCTCGCCATAAAAATACGCCACGTCCGCCACGAAGCGACCCTGCTGCAACAGGTAGCTGCTGCGCGCGAGATAGCGGATCCACGGCGCCGCCTGCTCGGCCCATGTTTCGTTGCGCGTGAACCATTGACCGAACGGCCCCAATGCGAGCCCCGGGGGTTTGCCGATCAGCGGTTGATGCACCGAGGTGTGAATCACAAAGCGATTCACGCCCATGGCCATTTCCTTGTCGGCCGTCGGCTTTAAGGTCTCCGGCGACCAGGCCCAGGCGCCGCTGCCCGCCGTGAAGGACTCCGCCGCCACGAGATTCTGACCATAGAGATGGGCCACCGAGGCTGACTCGCGCACGTCGGCGTTGTAGCCGAACAGCTCGGCGTCCAAGCCCGGCTTCTGAGTCCACATCGCCCCCATCGGCACCGTGGCGTGGCGCTTGACTTGCATGCCGTCGCCGATGAACGCGCGGCCGTTCTCGTGCGATTCGCTATACAGGCCCATGCCGCGCTCGCGCAGCGAATCGGCCAGCTGGCCGTAGTGGTTCTGCGCCAAAAGCTCGCCCAAGGTCTCGCGAAAATCCCACAAAAAGCGCTCGCTGGCCGCGGCGCTCTGCACGACCTGCCCGGTGAGCACCGGCAACCACGCATGCAAATCATACCCGCGGCGGCGTTTGAATTCGTCGAACAAGGCGGGAGTCCAGTTTTGCGCGCCCGCCTCCCAGCTATCGGTTACGACGAAGCCGACGCCACGCGCGCCCAGTAAGCCGCCGCTCGCGCTCTGGTACTGCGCCAAGTACTGATCGAGGTAGGTGCGCACCGCGTTGCGATCGAGTTTGTCCACCTCGAGTCCGGTCGCTTCGGGCGACGCCGGCGAATTCTTGGCGCCGGTCAGCGAGTATCCCATCCGCAGAACCACCCATCGCCCCGGCGGCGGCGACCAATCCAAGCGCCCGTCGGCACTCATGTGGTCGGTTAGGTCGAGCACATCGCCTGGCGCGATCACGACGTCCGCGGGTGCTGGCGGCGTAGGCGCCGCGTATAGATTGGGCGTCGCCGCAAACGCCGCTTTGTCTTCGAAGTGATTGACCACCGCGCACGTGTGCAGCATGAACCGCGACACCCGATATTCGCTGGGCGGCGGCACCGGCGCCAAACCGAGGGCGCTCAAGTCGATTCCCGGGGTGCCTGCACCGCCGGATGGCGTGCTCAAGAGCACGCGAAAGAAGCGCGCCGTCGTCGGCGCGAGCGCGAGCGTGGTCTGGCCCGGGTCCTGCGCCAACCCGCCGCGGTCCGTTGGAATATCGGCGAGCTTGCGAAAGTGAATTCCGTCATCGCTAGCCTGAAGTTCGGCACTCGTCAACGATCCTCCGAGGAATCGCGGCAGGCCGATGTGCTGCAGGCCGAGCGTCACCCCATAGATGGTCTGCGGCCGCTTGAGTTCGTACTGAATCCAATTTACTCCCCCGCCCGCGGCCATCGGCAACGAAACCACGCCGCTCGAATCGGCGCGCCCGATGGCGGCTATATCCGGTGTGCCGGCGCTCGCGGACAACGCCGCCTGCAACGCGCTCGGATAAACGCCGTGCACGGGGATGCGATAGGCAATCACGGCGCTGTCCGCATAGAATTCCGGCGGCGGTATTTGCTCGCCGCCCCCGAAATTGAGAAATTCCGCGCGTTTGCTCTGGAACGGTCCGGTGATGCCCGGGGGTCTCGGCAGCGTTCCCCGGAAGCGCTTCCCGCCCGGCACTTGCGTCTCGCTCCAGACAACCTTCTTCATCCCATCTTTAGGCGCGACCCACGGGCCGCCCGTTTCGCTCCAACCCGGGGAACCGGCGATGGCCATCTCCAATCCGAGTTGCTGCGCCAATGTCACCGTGTACGCGAATGCGTCTTTCCAGGGTGCAGTCATGAACGCCAGACGCTGCTCGACGACCTGCGGAGTACCCAAGGATGCGTCGAAATTGTGGAAGCCGCCGATACCGATGCGCTTCATCCACGCGAGATCCAGCTGCACGCCTTCTTTTGTGATGTTGCCGTTCATCCAATGCCACCACACGCGGGGCGCGGCGGAATTCGGCGGCTGCAGGAACTCCCGCGCCAACGGATCCGCTGTGCCCGGTTCGGGAGCGCCGGCGGCGCTTGGCGCCGCGGCGACACTCAACAAGCCGCCGAGCGCCAAGCCGCACGATATGCAGGCAATTCTCACGCTACGACTTCACGTGCTGGTGTCTGACGTGGATGCCATCAGCGTCCCGAGAACCATTGCTTCGCGCCAGATCGCCGAGATGGCGGCCGCTGGGTTTAATGGTGCGCGTCTGGGTCTTGCGATCGACGGCGATCAAGCCGAATTTCGGCCGATAGCCGAACAGCCATTCGAAATTATCGAGCAGCGACCAGTGGATGTAGCCGCGCACGTTCTCCGTCACATACACCGGCTTGCACGTTTCGGCCGCAGCATAGCGCACCGTGTTCTCCAATGCCTCGGGGTAGAATTCTTCGC
>CAYRAC010000575.1:0-3368 GCA_964422045.1 uncultured Steroidobacteraceae bacterium | reverse complement strand
CGCGCCGCATTGCGCACATCGCCCAGCTCCTCGAACAAACGGCCCTTTTGCAACAGGGAGGTCAGGTGCCTGGGTTCGAGGGCGAGCGCCTTTTCCAACGCGTCGCGCTCCTCTTCGCGCCGGCCGAGCGCCCGCAGGCTGTTGGCGAGATTGGACCACAGCGCGGCGTGATTCGGGTCCGCCTGCGTGGCCCGTGCGAACAGCGGCTGAGCCTGTTCCGCTGCGCCCCGCGACATCATCAGGACGCCGAGTTCGTTGAGAACGGCGGGGTGCTCGGGCGCCGCTTGCGCGACGCGTACCAGCAGCTGATCCGATTCCGCTGTGCGGCCGGCTTCTCGTGCCGCCCGCGAGGCTTGCAAGGCTGTGGTGATTGCGGCTTCGTTGGGCACAGCCGGATTAGGGGTACTCACGCCTCGTATTCTACCGCGACAGGGCGCGCAATTGACAAAAGCTCAGGCTGCCACTCATCGTAGCCGCGGGGCATGGGACGGCGGCCGGAGGCTATGAAAACGTGACGCAGGGCTCGACGGGCGAAGTGGATTTGAAGCTGATACGCGCGACGTCCCTGTTGGATACGGACCCGAAGGCTGCCGCGCGCCTGGCGAGCGAGATTCTCGCGGCTGCACCCGCTCATTCCGCAGCGCTGTTGCTGATGGCGACTGCGTGCCGAAGCATCGGCGATGCGGCCGAAGCGTGTGCCGTGCTCGAGCGACTCGCGGCAGAGCAACCCGGTTCGGCGGTCATCCAGCTTGAATTGGCACGCGCGAATCGCGCCGCCGGCAGGAGCGAACCGGCGCTCGGCGCGCTGCAGCGTGCGCTTTCAATAGAGCCTGATCTCGCCGAAGCGTGGGCCGAACTGTCGAGCGAACTCGCGGCGGCGGGCAATCTGCGCGGCGCCGATGTTGCGTACGCGCGCTACAGCCGCTTGGCGCCGGATGCGCCGTGGTTGGCGGAGCCGGCCGCAGCACTCGCGGAAAATCGCATGGGCAGCGCGGAGCAACTGCTCAAGCGCCACTTGTCGCAGTCGCCGGGGGATGTGCAGGCCATGCGCATGTTGGCGCTCGTCGTCGCGCGTCGCGACGGGTTTGCCGAAGCCGAGCTGTTGCTGCACGAAGCGCTGCGGCTGGCACCCGGGTTCGCTGCCGCGCGCTATGACCTCGGGCAGCTCTGGATGACCCAGCAAAAGCCGGCGCACATGCCGGCGTTGATCGACCGCCTGTTGGCGCTCGAACCCGCGAACCGCGACTACCGCAACCTGCAAGCTGCGTTCTTAAGCTTCATCGGTCAACACGATCGCTCGCTCGATATTCTGGCGGCGCTGATCGCCGAGTCGCCGCAGAATCCGTCGGCCTGGGTCAATTATGGTCACGAGCTGCGCGCCGCCGGCCGGCAAGCGGAATCGGTCGAGGCGTACCGGCGCGCGATCGAGCTGGCACCGACCGGCGGTGCGGCGTATTGGAGCCTCGCCAACTTGAAGACTTTCCGCTTCGGTGAGGCGGAAATCGCGGCGATGAGAGATCTCCTCAAGTCTCCCGACTTGCCGCTGTACGATCGCACCACCCTGGAGTTCGCGCTCGCCAAGGCGCTCGAAGACCAGGCGCGCTATGCGGAATCCTTCGAGCATTACGCCACTGGAAACTCACTGCGACAGCAATCCATGACGTATGACCCCGCCAGTCTGGTCGCACACGTGCAGCGCTGCAAACAGGTCTTCACACTCGAATTCTTTGCCGCCCGCGCCGGCTGGGGCTTGCAGGCTGCCGACCCGATATTTATTGTCGGGCTGCCGCGCTCCGGATCGACGTTGCAGGAGCAAATACTCGCCAGTCACTCTCAAGTCGAAGGCACGCGCGAGCTGGCGGATATCGCCGCCATCGCACGTGAGCTCGGCGGCATCAGGGACGGGCTGGATCCATTTGCATACGTCAAGTCGCTCGACAAGCTCGACAGATCCCGGCTCAACGCACTCGCGCAGCGCTATCTCGACGACACGCGGATATTTCGGCCGCGGGGATTGCCGCGGTTCATCGATAAGACGCCGAACAATTTCCTGCACATCGGGCTCATTCAACTGATGTTTCCGCGCGCCTCGATCATCGACGCGCGCCGCAACCCCATGGCCTGCTGCTTCTCATGCTTCAAGCAATATTTCGGCCAGGGTCAGGCGTTCACCTATGATCTGGCGAGGCTCGGCGGGTATTACCGTAACTATGTCGAACTGCTCGCGCACTTCGACAGCGTGCTTCCCGGACGCGTGCACCGGGTGGTCTACGAACAAGTCGTCGCCGATCTGCCACAGCAGGTGCGTCAGGTGCTCGAGTACTGCGGACTGCCGTTCGAAGAGGCATGTCTGCATTTCTACGAGAATCGGCGCGTCGTTCAAACGGCGAGTTCAGAGCAGGTAAGGCGCCCGATCTTTTCGGAAGGGCTGAATCAATGGCGCCATTTCGAGCCCTGGCTCGGGCCGTTGAAAGAGGCCTTGGGCGATTTGGTCTAAGGAGTCTGCGGCCGGCGGATAGCCGGCTCTGGTTCAGAGCCGGCTATCCATTCCATAGTCCAATCATCCGGACTCAACGACCGTCAGTGCCGGTCACTTCTTGGGCGTCGCCGCCGGATCCTTTTGCTTGGCCGCTTCCGTGGATGCGTCGGTCGCATCCTTGGTGACGACCTTGACGTGTGCCGGGGCACTGGTCACCGCGAAAGCGACCCGCCGGTTCTGCGCGCGGCCATCGCGCGTCGCGTTGCTCGCGATCGGATCCGCCTTGCCATAGCCCTTTGCCGTCAATGACGTCGAGTTCAGTCCTTTGCTGACGAGGTATGCCTTCACCGCGTCCGCTCGCTTCTGCGACAGGTTCAAGTTGTAGGCGTCGGCACCAATCGAGTCGGTGTAGCCTTGAATTTCGACCTGCATCTCGGGTTGTTTGGCCAAGGCAGTCGCGACCTCATCCAAGGTTTCCTGCGCGGGCTCCGTCAAGCGCAGCGAGTTGAACTCGAAGTCCACGGCGCGCACGACCAGCGTCTGTTCGATGATTCGGCAATTCGCATCGACCTGAAAACCCGCGGGTGCATGACACGGTTCCGGAGGCGGGGGCGGCGGCGGTGGGGGAGGCGGCTCTTCGACCACGGCCGGAGCTGCCTTGGCAACGGGCGGGGGCGGCGGTGTGGGGGCGCCAAACATGAACTGAAAGCCGACGCTTGCGATGATGTCGCCGGGGTTATTCGGAATGAATACCGTGTTCTGGATGAACTCGCGGCGGTACTTGACCTCGGTGCGCAGCTGCCACCGAGTGGAGCCCGTTTGGTCGCCGAGGCCCGTCAATAGACCGCCGCCGGCTTCGGCCAGCCACGCGGTGTTGTTGGGGGTGTTG
>CAYRAC010000574.1:0-3378 GCA_964422045.1 uncultured Steroidobacteraceae bacterium | reverse complement strand
TGTTGGAAGGCCTCGAACGACTTACGCGCGTTGATGGGCGGGCGCTGCGATAGATCGACGTTGAATTTGCGTTCCAGCCAATTGCTCTGGCGCTCGAAATACACCAGGCCTTTCATGTAGTAAGCGTAATCCACCCGTGCATTGGTGGGATTTTCCCGAATGAAGGTGTCGGCGGCGTCGATCGCGGGATCGGTCTGGCGGGCCTTGTAATAGGCGTAGATCAGATCCAGCTGCGACTGGCGCGCGGGTTCCGAGAAGGGAAATCGCGATTGCAGCGCTTCGAGCTGCTTGATCGCCTCGCTGTAGTTCGAATTGCGGATGGCTTTCTGGGCGCGCGCATAAATGACTTCTGGGCCCGATTTGGCGTCTTCGCCGCGATGGCTGCGGCAGCCGGCCGCCAGCAGCGCCAGGCCTAGAACGACCAGCAGCACGCGGCTCGGACGGACAAGATCACGCAGTCTCACAAGCGATTCCTTACAATGGGTGTCCTGCAAAGCGCGGCAGTATACCCGATGCCCCGCCGCTAGCTTCGAGTGCCCTATGCCTGCAGAGTTCCAAGTGGTCGACCTCACCATTCCGCCCGAATTGGCCGGTCTGAGGTTAGATAGCGCGCTGGCGCGCTTGATGCCCGAGCATTCGCGCACAAGAATTCAAGGCTGGATCGCCGCCGGCTCGGTGAAAGTGGATCGCGTGGCCCGCAAACCCCGGGATATCGTCGCGGCGGGCTCGCGCGTCCGCGTGCAAATGCGGGTCGCTGAAGTGGCGCAGCCCGAGGTGCTGCCCGAGGCGATTGCACTGTCCCTGATACACCAGGATTCCGACCTGTTGGTGATCGACAAGCCGGCCGGGCTGGTAGTGCATCCGGGAGCGGGGAATCCGCGGCATACGTTGCAAAACGCCTTGCTCGGGCTGGATCCGGATTTGGCGGCGCTGCCGCGGGCAGGCTTGATCCATCGCCTGGACAAAGATACCAGCGGCCTCTTGGTGGTGGCACGCACGCCGCAGGCGCAAACCTCACTCAGCCGGCAGCTCGAAGCGCGAACCATGTCGCGCGAGTATGTTGCGGCCTGCGTCGGTGTCATGACCGGCGGCGGCACGGTCGATGAGCCCATTGGGCGGCATCGCGGCGACCGGCTGCGCATGTCGGTCCGCGCGGCGGGGCGGCGGGCTGTGACGCATTATCGGGTAGTGGAGCGCTTCCGTGGTCACACCTATGTGAGCGTCAAGCTGGAGACCGGCCGCACGCATCAAATTCGCCTGCATCTGTCGCATATCAAGTATCCGATCGTCGGCGATCCTGTGTACGGCGGGCGCCTCGCTCTACCGCGCGGTGCGACGCCCGGCCTGATTCATGCGCTGCGCAGTTTCAAACGCCAGGCCTTGCATGCCGCGACGCTGGGATTCGTTCATCCGAGTAGCGGCAAGCCCATGAGATTGCAAAGTCCGCTGCCAGCCGATTTCGAAGGTCTATTGGGTGCGTTACGCGAGGATGCCCGATGAGTCCAGCCTGGATGCTGCCCACATGGCCCGCTCCTGCCGGGGTGCGGGTGATCTCAACTTATCGCGGCGGCGGGTCGAGCGTGGCACCGTACGCGTCGCTCAACTTGGGCGCCCATGTGGGCGATGTGCCCGCGGCTGTAGCCGACAATCGGCGCCGCTTGGCGGCGGCGGCCGGTTTGCCGGCGGAGCCAATGTGGCTCACGCAGGTACACGGAGCGAATGTCGTCGACCTCGATGCCGTCGATGCCTCGGGCCCAGCCGGCGCGGCCGATGCCTGTTTTTCGCGCCGGCGCGGCCGCGTGTGTGCGATTCTCACGGCTGACTGCTTACCCATCGTGCTGACCAGAGATGAAGGCCAGTTGGTGGCGGCGGCGCATGCTGGCTGGCGCGGCCTCGCCGCGGGGGTAATCGAAGCGCTGGTGAAGGCGTTGGCGGCGCCTCCGGCCTCGCTTCTGGCGTGGCTGGGTCCGGCGATCGGGCCCGGGCACTTCGAGGTGGGGGCGGAGGTTCGCGAGGCGCTGGTACGCGGTGATGCGGGAGCGAACGCGGCATTTGCCGTCAATCCACGCGGCCGGTTCATGGCGGATTTGGGTATGCTCGCGCGCCGGCGCCTGGCCGCGCTCGGGGTCGATCGCGTCTACGGCGGCGCTGAGTGCACCTACGCGGACGGGGAGCGGTATTTCTCGCATCGGCGCGACGGCACAACCGGCCGCCAGGCGACATTGATTTGGCGGGAGTGACCCCCACTTAGTAAAGATTCAGAGCGTTATCTCAAGGGATTTGCTATGCGAATGGACAAGCTGACGACTAAATTTCAGGCGGCCTTGGCCGATGCCCAATCGCTTGCCGTGGGCCGTGATAACCAATACATCGAGCCTGTGCACCTGATGGCCGCGCTGCTCGATCAACAGGGCGGTACCGCGCGCCCGCTGCTCGAGAAAGCCGGCGCTCAAGTCGCCAAGCTGCGCTCGGACCTGGCCGGGGCGCTCGACCGCATCGCCAAGGTCGAGGGATCCGGCGGCGAGGTGCTGCTCGGCAATGAGCTCAACAAGCTGCTGAATGTCACAGACAAGCTCGCCCAACAACGCGGCGACCAGTTCGTGTCGAGCGAACTGTTCGTCCTTGCCGCCTGCGATGACCGCGGTGAATTGGGCCGGCTCCTCAAGGCGAACGGGGCAACCCGCGCGGCGATCGAGAAGGCCATCGACGAGGTCCGCGGCGGAGCCAAAGTGGAAGACGCGGGCGCCGAGGAGAATCGTCAGGCGCTCGAAAAATACAGCATCGACCTGACCGAGCGCGCGACCTCCGGGAAACTCGATCCGGTGATCGGCCGCGATGACGAGATTCGCCGCACCATCCAAGTTCTACAACGCCGTACCAAGAATAATCCGGTGTTGATCGGCGAGCCCGGCGTGGGCAAAACCGCCATCGTCGAGGGCCTGGCGCAGCGCATCGTCAACGGCGAAGTGCCGGAGGGCTTGCGCAACAAGCGGATTTTGTCGCTCGACTTGGGCGCACTCATCGCCGGCGCGAAGTTTCGCGGTGAATTCGAGGAACGCCTCAAGGCCGTGCTCAATGATCTGGCCAAGCAGGAAGGTCAGGTCATTCTCTTCATCGACGAATTGCACACCATGGTCGGTGCCGGCAAGGCCGAGGGTGCCATGGATGCGGGCAACATGTTGAAGCCGGCGCTGGCGCGCGGCGAATTGCATTGCGTGGGCGCCACGACCCTGGACGAGTATCGCAAATACATCGAAAAAGACGCGGCGCTCGAGCGCCGTTTCCAAAAGGTCTTGGTCGATGAACCCTCGGTTGAGGACACCATCGCGATTTTGCGCGGCCTGAAGGAGCGCTACGAAGTGCACCATGGCGTCGAGA
>CAYRAC010000573.1:0-3387 GCA_964422045.1 uncultured Steroidobacteraceae bacterium | reverse complement strand
CGAGTGATAGGAAAAAGCGGCTGGGTTGATGACGATGCCGCCCGAGCGGCGCGCCTCGTGCAGCCAGCCGATCATCTCGTGCTCCGCATTCGTTTGACGGGCGAGAAGTTCGAAATGACAGCGCTGCGCGACGTCCCGGCATTGCGACTCCAACTGCGCCAAGGTCGCGCTTCCATAGATCTGCGGTTGGCGCTCGCCCAGCAAGTTCAGATTCGGACCATTCAACAGATAAATGCGCGTGGTCATGACGAGGCGACAGAGGCTGCCATTGCTGCGGGACACTCCAATGAATCTAGTGTGGTCTGCGGCGCGAGATTCGCCCGGTTAGTATAGCAAATCAGGCCGCACGGGCGTGGGAAGGGCACTCGGTGACGGAGCCGCGCTCGGGCCGGTGATCGGCGGGCGGCTCGTGGGAGCGCATGTGCCCATGGCGCTGGTCTGCCGGCCGCGATGACGGTCAGGATATGACGATCAGTGCATCGAGAGCGAGTGCGCCTTCGCCGCGCGGATAGATGATCACCGGGTTGAGATCGATTTCCCGGATCGAGGGCTGCGCGCGCAGCAAAGCGCCGACTCGCGAGATGATGTCGGCGGCTGCCGCCACATCGAGTGCCGGCGAGCCGCGAAATCCGCGCAATATCGCGGCGCTCTTCAGCAGATTCAGTTCGCGCTCAATTCCCTCGACCGTCAGGTCGGCCGGTAGCAGGCGCACGTCCTGCAGAATTTCCGCCTGCACGCCGCCAAAACCGGCGAGGGTGATTGCACCCCATTCCGGATCGTTGCGCCCGCCGACGATCAACTCGACGCCCTTTTTGCTCATGCTTTCGATCAACACACCGTCGAGCACCAAGGCGGGACGGGTGCGGGCGATATTGGCGTGCAGACGCTGCCAGCCTTGCTCGAGGGCGGGAGCGTCTTTAATCCCCAGTATCACGCCGCCTGCGTCGCTCTTGTGCGGCAAATCCGCCGACTGTGCCTTGAGCACCACCGGCATCCCCAAATCTAGAGCGGCCCGCTGAGCTTCCTCCAACGTGCGCACCAGACGTCCCGCCGGAAAAGCGAGCCCGATCGACCTGAGGATCTCCTTGGACTGATATTCGGCGAGAACGCCTGAGGGAAGCGGGCGGCTCAGGATCACTGCTGCGGCGTCCGCCACGGAATCACGCCCGGCCGACGCGCACCAGCGCGCGACCGCGCGGTAGGCGCGCTCGGGGGACGCGAAGTAGGGCACGTTGAGGGCGCGCAAGCTCTCGATGTACTCTGCGGGAACGTAGGCGCCGTCATCGAGTCCGGCAAAAATCACCGGCTTTTGCGGCTTGAGCTGCGCAATTGCCCGAATGATGGGCGGGAATTTGAGCGCCGCTGTCTTGGCGTCGGTCTGAATGATACCGAGGATGATGCTGCCCACGCGTGCATCCTGCAGCAGCGCTGCCAGGGTGCGGCCGTAAAGATCGGGATCGACCAATGCCTGCGCAGTCAAGTCGACGGGATTGCTCACCGGAACAAACTCCGGCAACGCGGCGCGCAGCTGCGGCGCAGAGTCATTGGTCAATGTCGGCAGATCGAGGCCGATCTGTTCGCAAAAATCCAGCGTAAGCGCCTTGAATGCACCGGACTCGGTGAGTACCGCGGCACCCGCGGCAGGCGCGGCACCGCAGCGCAGGGTCAGCTCCAGAATATCCGCGAATTCCTCCAGCGTATCGGCGACCACAACGCCCGCTCGTTCCACGAGCTTGCGCATCACGACGTAGTCGCCGGCCATGGCACCGGTGTGCGTGGCGGCCGACTCGCGCGCCGCACTGCTGCGGCCGGGATGCAACAGCACAAGCGCCTTACCCGCGGCGAGCGCGCGGCCTGCCAGAGTCAGAAATCGCCGCGGCTGACGAAATTGTTCGACGATCAATGCGACGACCTGCGTGTGCCGATCGCCGAGCAAGTACTCCAGGTAATCCTCGACGCCGCTTGCGGCTTCATTGCCGGTGGAAATCGAATACGACACGCCCAGGTTCTTGGCCGTGAGCGTCACCCCCACGACAGCGGCCATGGCGCCGCTTTGCGAGACGATGCCGATGCCGGGACGAGAACCGAGCGCGATGGCGGGCGTCTCTACGAAGGTCAACGCGATCCCGTCGACGTAATTGACCAAGCCCAGGCAATTCGGACCCTCGATGACCATTCCAGCATCCGCCGCGAGGCGCGCAAGTTCGCGTTGTTCGGCAAGCCCGCTGTCGCCGCCTTCGGCAAATCCGGCCGAGAAGATGATGGCCGCGCCGGCTTGGCGCCCAATGAGCGCCTTGACCGTGCCCAGCACCGCGCTGCGCGGAATGGCGAGCACCGCGACGTCCACACCGAGCGGCAGGTCATCGACGGATTTCAAGCAGCGACGATCGCCGATCGCGTCTCGCTTGGGATTGATGAGATGAATGTCGCCCGAGAATTTCATGCGCTCGAGATTCGCGACCACCGACGCACCGAGCGCGCCGGGGGTGGGCGATGCGCCGACCACGGCCACCGAGCGCGGTTTCAGCAATCGTTCGATTGCGCGGACGCCGGGGCCCGCGACGCTGCGGTCGCTCATTTTTTCTTTGGGCTTTGCTTCGCGATGTCGTAAGCACCCAGCCCGGGTTTATAGGTCTTGTCGTCGATGAACTGCTTGATGCCTTCCTTGCGGCCTTCGTTGTCGTAGGAGTTTGCCGCTTCCTGCGCGCGGATCAGAAAATCTTCCGCATTATCGTAGGTCATGTCGCCGACTCGCCGGATCGCGTCCTTGGTGGCTTTCAGCGCCACCGGATTTTTCTTCAGCAGCGTGCGTGCCACGCTTTCCACCCGCTCGCGCAATTTAGCGAGCGGCAGCGCTTCGTTGATCAAGCCCCACTCGGCGGCGGTGCGGCCGTCGATGTTCTCGCCCATCAATGAGTGATACATGGCGCGGCGAAATGACAGCAGTTCCGTTGCCACCTTGGTGGCCCCGCCGCCCGGCAAAATTCCCCAATTGATTTCCGAGAGTCCGAACTGCGCTTCTTCGGCCGCGAACGCGAGATCGCAGCCAAACAAGGGTCCGTAGCCGCCGCCGAAGCACCAACCATTGATCATGGCGATCGTCGGTTTTTGATACCACCGCAGTCGGCGCCACCAACCGTAGGCATCGCGCTGTGCAGCGCGCGTCGCGCCGAGGCCTTGCGCTTCCGTCTCGCGGAAGTATTCCTTAAGATCCATTCCGGCCGACCAAGCGGTGCCTTCTCCGGACAACACCAGGACCCCGACGTCCTTGCTGAACTCCAATTGGTCGAGCACGCGCAGCATCTGCCGATTGAGCTTCGGACTCATGCAATTGCGTTTTTCGGGGCGGTTGAACTTCACCCAGGCGATCTGATCGATGACGGTGAA
>CAYRAC010000572.1:0-3412 GCA_964422045.1 uncultured Steroidobacteraceae bacterium | reverse complement strand
AGTTAAATACGGCGAGAAAGTGGCGCCAATACCGTAGCCCTGATAGCTATATACAGTCATACCAATCGGTGCAGGTGAAACTGCGAAGAATCGCAGGTCGCTGATTTCGGTAGGCACCGCGTACTGCATACATGCCGCGGGCAGCGTCCCCGAGGTGCAGGAGAAATCTGGCGTAAGTGTGGCCAAAACCTGCGTATTGAGTCGCGCGTCGGCAAAATAGGATTGTGTCACCGGCCCATTGTTAGTAACCGACATCGGAACAGTCACGGGGCCGGCGCTGGCCGAAAGCCGGATGTTTACATCGTTCGGCAGGTCGGGTGCTGTCACCTGCGCAGCGTCGAAGTCAATCCGTGCGGTAAACGGTTGCGAGGTCTGGTTGCCGGAAGAGATGAGGTTCTGCAATAAAAGGAACCGCCATCGTCCCGACTGCGGATTGAAACGGGATAGCTGCAGAGCGGATTGCAGATTCCCCAGAGGGTCAAGGTTACCCTGGACACTCAACGGCATGCCCTGCGGATCGATCAGCAGCCCTTCGAGCTGATAGCCATTGTCCGAAAATTCAAGGGACAGCGTCATATCATGGACTCCAGCTGGCACGTCAAACGCGAACGTCTGCGTCGGAGCGCCGTCCGTTACCCCGTTGCCACCGGTCAGCGTTCCCGAAAAAGCGCCCCCCGAGGCGTCGATTGGGATTAGCGTGCGCATCGTCAGCGGGATTTCCGACGAGGTGATGCCGTTCGGATTGCCCGCCTGGCCGAAGCGAATGGCCGCGGCGCTATCCCCCGGCTGCGATGGCCCACGAAATTGCGCCGTAACGGCCTGGCTTGCCCCCGGGGCAAGCTCAAAGCGGGATGGCGTTACCGATCCGAAACTCGTATAGCGTTCAACATTCCAGGTGAACTTGACCGCTCCTGTGTAGCTACCGGAGTATTGCACCGCGGATGTATCGACAATCGCAGTCCAGTATCCAGCCGCCGGATGAACCACGTCGGCATGGCCGTATCCACTGGAACCCAGCGGGCTCGAACCGCCTGCGAATCGCCCCGCGGGGTCGAGCAAATAGAGCGACACCACCGGCGTCGCCCCGTCGTTTGGCATCTGCCAGGCAATGGCTGCATCCAGGTGCTCTGCGCTGGCCGGCACATAGAATCTTTTCTCGATATACGGCACGATATTTCCGTACGAGTTGACGTAGGTCGAATCACTGGCAGGATCCAGCTGCAAGGTCAGGTTGGCGCCGGCAAACGGCGCGCTGAGTGTCTGAAGATCGGGCTCGACGTGCTGCACGGTGGCACCGGTATTGATAATAACGAAAGAGCGCGTCTCATTCGTGCCGGGCAGGTCGGTGACCTCGGCACTGGTTGGGCTGTAAAGCAGCCCCTGTCCATGCCCCGAAAGTCTCGTGCCTTCGTCCTGTATTGACAGAGCCGCGTTCACGGCCGCCAAGCTGTTGATCATTCCGGCGCCCTGCTCGTAGGCCGGTGCGCCTAAGTCGGTCGCGGTGCTCATGATGATTTGCTTGACTGTCGCAGGAGAGGGAGTCGCGCCGCGATGAGTGCTGCGATAGGCCTGAATGACGAGAGCCACCTCCCCGGCTGCAAATGGCGCTGATTCGCTCGTGCCCTCGCCTACCTGAATCGGTGTGGCATTCCCGTTGTAGGGGCTAATGCAGCTGACGAACAGCGTCGCATTATCGTTGCACAGCGCCCAGCCGGATTCCCCGGGCGCCACGACATCCACGGTGTGCGCCCCGGTTTGTGTGAATCCACCCGAACTGAACGCGGCGATATTGTTGTTCAGATATCCGTTCGACAACAGAAAGTCGCCCTGGTCGCCCTGACTGAGTTGCACCAAAGCTCGGAACGACGTGGTTGCGCCAACGGTAATGACCTCCGGTCCCATGGCGGAGATCGTGCTCGCAGGACCCGCATCGCCCGAACTGATGACCACGGTTACGCCGGCGGCAACTGCCGCCGCATTGGCGAGCGATAAGGGATCCTTGCTGGTATCGGGAACCACATCGAGGGAGAATGTTTCGTCAATGACGTCCGCGCCGTCCGTGACGGCGTATTCGATTCCCTGCACCCAGTCCGATATAACCGTGTTGTAGTCGTAATAGGTACCGAGCTGCACGCCAATGAGGGCTGCGCCAGGCGCCATGCCACGGATGCGGATATTGCACGGAGAGGGCAACGGAAACACCGTCCCCGCGTACAGGCTGGCATCGAAAGTCAGCGGCTTGCCGTTTGGGTTATCCTGGGCGGCGATTGAACTTGCGTCGAGGTAGGCCTCCCCGCCATACATGATCGTCCCGACCGGATCGCCGGAGAAGTCCTGGTAGTCAATGAACACCGGGGAGCCGTCGGGTCGGGTAAAACCAGAAATCGTCGGGTCCAGGCCGTCCGCGAAGATAACCGCGACCTTGACTCCCTTACCGGTGATGAGCTCACCATTGCCATCGCGCACCAACTGTGCCTGCGGAATGGTGCTATCCAGAAACGCCGTGTTCGTCAGCTGCAGCGCCTGGGGTTCCAGCGTATTGCACAGCGCGTTTGGTGCCGTAGGCGCGGCAGCAGGCGCGACCTCACGAACAGCGCTGCCTAGGGTTTCGTGAAAGCGCGTTTTCCTGGGGATTACCGCATCCTCAACAACGGCCTGTACCCGTGGATTCTCCGTCAGCGTAGCAATCTCTGACCGGGATATGGATGCCGCAATGGCATTGATCGTGCCGAATTCTCGGATTTTTGTCGCTCCGGCGCGCTGCAGCTCGGCGACCACGGCGCGATGCGCGGCAGAAAGCGCGGCCGATCTCTCTCCAAGGGCGCCGCGCGTTGGCGGGATAGCGGGCAGCTGGTCCCGCATGATGACAATGACGTTGCGGTTGGCACTCTGCGCGAGTTGTTCAACCTGCGTATGTGTCAGTACTGAAGATGCGCCGATATTGGAAATCCCTAGAGTCAGGACGCAGAGAACATACCCAAATGTGGCAGAGCGCTTCATGGAGATCGCTTCGTTGTGGTGCCCAGAAACATCATCCCGCACGCGAAACATGATTGAATCGGTAGAACTACCCAATTTGGGCGCTCGGCTTACCCATATTGGGAGAGGATCTGTTCGCAGACTTGGCGGTATTCTCCGGATTGCTCAATCGATTGAGCCGGCCACTCGATCACCTACCGCATCGCGGTCGGCCCACGGGCGGGGCAGAAGCTCTTTACGCTGCAGACGGTTCCGCCACGGCCGCAGGGGCCGGAAGGTGAGCCGAACGGTGCCGCCCGCGCGGGCGGGTTCTCCTTGCACGCCGGTGTGGACATCGCGCCGAATGAGCGCGCGAAGCTCGAACGGCTGTGCCGCTACGTGAGCCGGCCGCCGGTGGCCAGCGAGCGCCTGGCGCTGACGGCATCGGGCCAGG
>CAYRAC010000571.1:0-3423 GCA_964422045.1 uncultured Steroidobacteraceae bacterium | reverse complement strand
ATTCGACGGCGATCCCGCTGCCACCAACCTGGACGAAGTGATTCTGGCCTATCCCGGCGTGCTGGCGGTGAGCGTGTACCGTATCGCGCATGCCTTGCACGATCTAGGGGTGCCGATGATGGCGCGCATCATGACCGAATGGGCGCATTCCAAGACGGGCGCCGATATTCACCCCGGGGCGAACATTGGTCCCGCTTTTTTCATCGATCATGCCACGGGAGTCGTGGTCGGCGAGACCACCCACATCGGCGAAGGGGTCAAGCTGTATCAGGGCGTAACCTTGGGCGCGCTATCGTTTCCGCGCGATGCCTCCGGCCACATTATTCGCGGCAAGAAACGCCATCCGACCGTCGAGAGCGGCTCGACATTGTATGCCAATGCCACGGTGCTCGGCGGACAGACGGTGGTGGGGGCCGAGAGCGTCATCGGCGGCTCGGTGTTCTTGACGCGCAGTGTGCCGCCGCGCTCGCGCGTGTCGCTCAAGGAGCCGGAGCTGCGCGTGTTGACGCGCGACGGCGCCGCCGAACCGGACGCGATTTACTTCGACATCTGATCGGACCGCTCGCTTAGAACCATTGCTTGCGCTCCTCGAGAAGCGCGAGCTCGTCTGCAGACGAATGTCGGCCGAGGATTGCATTACGGTGCGGGAAGCGGCCGAATCGATCGATGATCTCCTTGTGAGCGAGTGCATCACGGGTCCACTCCTCGCTGCCCAAACGCGCGATGAGATCGATCGCGAGCGCCTGATCCTCGCGATCCTCGCTATGCTCGAACGGCAGGTAGAGGAACAATCGCTCGTGCCGCGTCATATTGACGTCCATGCCCTGCATGATCGCGGTTTTGGACAATCGACGCGCGATCGAATCGGCCGCGAACGCCCGTGGTGTACCGCGGAACAGGTTGCGCGAGAATTGGTCGAGGACAATGACGGCCGCCAGCAGCGGGCGTTGACCGCTCGAGACCGAGCCGCCTTCTGCGAATAAGCGCTCGGCTAACGGCAGAAAGCGATCGCGGATGTTTGCATCGATGTCCGGTCGTTTCGCGAACCAATGCTCCTCCCCCAGTTCGACAAACCAGAAATGCAAGACCTCGGTTATCCAGGCTGGCTCGAACATGATCCTTGTGCGCCGTGTTCAATCCGGAAGGCCGGCCAGGCGCAGAGAGGCAGCGAGTTGCTCAGCATCGGCCGGATTCGTGAATGGCTCCTTCCTGAGGAATCGTAGGATCGAGAAATCCGGCCTCAAGGACAGACACTCGACTGTGCTGGCTCTGGCGCGGTCCATGTCGCCCAGCTGGGCATGGCATCCGGCGGCAAGCGCAAGGTAGCGATAGGTGCGAACGCGCGCATGGCTGAGGTTCGACAAGGCATCGGCATAGCGACGCATGGTCATGTACGCCAGACAGATTGCGCGCCAATACCATGCCGGATCGAAGTAGGGGTCGATCTCGCGCGCCTTTGAAAACCAAGTCAGCGCCTCTTCGGACCGCCCTGCATAGACTAAAATAGCTCCCAGGTCGGCTGCGTTCCATTGGTTGCTGGGATTGAGCTCAATTGCCCGCTGCGCGTATTGCACAGCCAACTCGAAGGAGCGTTGCCGCGCGCACACATGACCGAGGATGGCATGGCAGGTGCTCTCGCTGTCATCGAGCGCGACGGACTTCATGGCAAGGGTGTACGCCTCATCCAGCGTGGCGGCCGAATCGTCCGCATCTTCGCTCCATTGCTGCTGGCGAAGCGAAGCCAGTAATGCGTACGCGAATCCATAGCCGGCGTCGAGTTCGATGGCTTTCTTGACCAGGCATACCGCCTCCGCTGCGCCGTCCGGGTCGTCCCAGGGCAGTGCATTCGCCCGCAATACACACTCGTAGGCTGCCAGACTCGACGGCGGCTTGCGTCGTGCACGCTCCGCATCCGAGACCTGTACCCGACCCACCAACGTGCTGACGATCGTCTGCACGACCCGGTCTTGAACGGCAAAGATTTCGTCCAGGCGGCGGTCGAATCTTTCGCCCCAGACATGGTTGCCGGTTTCGGCATCGATCAACTGCACGCTGGTCCGAATTCGCTCGCCCAATCGCCGGACGCTGCCTTCGACGACAAAACGCACGTTCAAGTCGCGGCCAACCTGCTGCAAGTCGAGCGCGGCGCCGCGATAGCGGAAGGACGCCGAGCGGGATCGCACCGACAATAGCCGCCAGCGCGACAGCTCGGTAATGATGTCCTCGGTGACACCGTCGCTGAAATACTCCTGTTCCGGGTCACCGCTCATGTTGGTGAAAGGCAGCACGCAGATCGCGATGCGATCGCCCTCGCTGCGGGCGCCCGCTTGTGCCGCACCGGAGTTTGCCGCGACCGGCGGCAACTTACGCTCACGAGCGATGATCGCGCCGAGCGCGCTCAGAACTTCCCGGATCTGCGGACTGCGCTGGTCCTTTGACCACTCATCGAGCTCGGTCGTATGCAGCGCTCGCACGTCGATCGGCAACTCAGCGGCATCGAAGCGCACCGGGACAAGGGTGCCACGGTCCGCGCCCTCGCGAGCCTCGCCCCGCACCCATCTGGAAGCCACCGAGATCGGTGTCCACACGACGAGCACCGCGGCGGCCGTTCTGAGTTCGGCGGCGATCTGCCGGTCGAACTCCTGACCCGGCGTGATCACTGGGTCCCACCACACCGACCAGCCTTGGGCTTCGATCGCCGCCACGATCGGCGCAACGCGCGCTTTGTCGCTGCGTGCGTAGGAAACGAAGACATCCGCCATGCTGGTTGGACCCCGGACTGGTGATGGTACTGCGTTTAGCGTGTTCCCCAGGGCTTAGTGTAGCGCCACGCGGAGGGCGGGCAGTAGTCATCACATCATCTTGCCGAGCACCGGCACCAACAACAGCGCGACGATGTTGATGATCTTGATCAAGGGGTTGATCGCGGGTCCCGCCGTATCCTTGTAGGGGTCGCCCACGGTGTCGCCGGTCACCGCCGCCTTATGCGCGTCGGAGCCCTTGCCGCCGTAGTGCCCTTCTTCGATGTACTTCTTGGCGTTGTCCCAGGCGCCGCCGCCCGTGGTCATCGAGATCGCGACGAACAAGCCGGTTACGATGGTGCCGATGAGCAGGCCGCCGAGCGCCTGTACACCCGAGCCTGGTCCCATGAGGAAATTCACCACGAACACGAGCACGATGGGTACGAGAATCGGCAGCAGCGAGGGAACGATCATCTCCTTGATCGCCGCCTTGGTGAGCATGTCGACGGCGCGCGAGTAGTCGGGCTTCGCCGTGCCTTCCATGATCCCCTTGATTTCGCGGAATTGACGTCGAACCTCGTTGACCACCGCACCCGCGGCGCGGCCCACCGCCTCCATCGCCATTGCAGCGAACAGATAGGGCACGAGGCCGCCGATGAACAGGCCGATGATCACCGCCGGA
>CAYRAC010000570.1:0-3440 GCA_964422045.1 uncultured Steroidobacteraceae bacterium | reverse complement strand
CGGGACCGAGCTAAGTGTTTTTGTTAGTCCCATGAGGTTCGGTTCCGGTTCCCGTTAGGTTTCCCCATGACACTCATTGCCCTGATCATCGTCGCGCTGGCGGGAATCCTGTTCTTGTTCGCGGCCATGCGCCGCCTGCGGCAACGCAAGGTCATCAGCGGTCTGTTTCACGGCGCAACCGCCCTTGTGCTCATCTTGGTGGGCGTCGGCGCAGCGCTGCTGTTGACCAATCTGCGCACCTATCAACGCCTGAGTTTCGAGCAACGGGCCGGCGAGCTGCAATTGACGCGCACCGGCGATCGTCAATTCAATGCTGTCTTGAGCTATCCGAACGGCGAGCGCGCCAATTTCGCGTTGCGCGGCGATGAATGGCAGGTCGATGCTCGCGTGCTCAAATGGCACGCCTTTGCCAACCTGGTTGGATTCGATACGGCGTATCGCCTGGAGCGTCTCAGCGGTCGCTACTCGCGCGTCGAGGATGAAGTCGCTCAACCGCGCACCGCCTTTTCGCTGAATCCGCCGCAACACATCGATCCCTGGGTCCTGGTGCATCGCTATCGATCCTGGGTACCGTGGATCGATGCGGTGTACGGGAGTGCCGCCTTCCTGCCGATGGCGGACGGTGCGCTCTATGAGATCAGCGTGTCGCAGAGCGGCTTGATTGCGCGGCCGCTCAACCAGGCTGCGCGCGACGCTGTCGGCGGCTGGCACTGATGGTGCGACGTGTCGCGCGGTTCGCGCTGATCGCGGGCGCCGCGGTTGTGCTGCTGATGGCGCTTGCCATGGCCTGGCTCAAAATTCATGAGACTGAGTTGGTTTTCAGGGGTGCGAGGAGCCGCGAGCATCTCCTGAAAGCGCTGCCGGCGGAGGCGGAACGGGTCGCCGTGGACGAACCCGGCGGCATTAAGCTCGCGGGCACGGTGTTTCATGCCGCCGCTGCGGATACGGCGTTCTGGGTATTGCACCTGCACGGCAACGCCGATTCGGCCTTCTCGCCATGGCAGGTGCGCCATTGCAAGGCACTGCGCGACGCCGGTTTCAATGTCTTGGACATCGACTATCGCGGCTTCGGGGAGACGCCGGGCGAGCCCTCCGAAGCCGCCATGTACGAGGACTCGGAGGCGGCATACCAAGAACTCCTGCGGCGCGGGGTGCCGCAACGGCGAATCATCGTGCTCGGTCACTCGTTGGGCTCGGGCCCGGCCGTGTTCCTCGCCACGCGGCATCAAGCAGCGGCGCTGGTACTGTTCGGCGCGTTCACGTCGATTCCCGACGCGGCGGCCGGCCAATACCCCTACTTGCCGGTGCGACTCGCCGTCGGGGTGCAGTTCGACTCCTTCGCCCGCATCGGTGAGGTCCATATACCGGTCGTCATTACCCACAGCCGCGGCGACACGCTGATCCCCTATTCGCACGCTCTCAAGCTGCTGGCGGCTGCGAATGAGCCCAAGCGTCTATTGACCTTCGATTCCGCAACCGACGGATTTGGCGGCCATGTCGACGCACTGTATGAGCATGTTGATATACTTCGGGCGACTCTGGCGAGTCTCATACCGTCCATGCAGCCGCCTCCACAATAATGACAGTCGCACAAAAGCTTTCCACTCTGCTGCTGACGCTGCTGCTGGCGCTCGCGGGCTTTGCGTGGTGGAAGACCGCGCCGCCCACGGCCAAGGTGACGCGACAGCGGGCCGCGGCACTGGCCGCAGCCGAACTGGTCGATCAAAGCACCTACAACACAGCGCAACGACTGGCCCAGCTCGCCGATACCCCGGAAGAGCAAGCCTATGCCCAAGCGGCGTTGCGGGTCGCGGATCATGCTCTGGCCTTCGCATTCACGACGGCGCTGCGCGACGTCGAAGCGCATCCGCCGCCTTTGAGCACCGAAGCGCTGCAAATCCAGGATCGAATTCGCAAGTCGCAAGTATTGCTCGACACCGATCAGCAACGGGTGACCGAACTGGCCGGCACGCTCGCTCAGGCGAAGGCCGCGCAGAAGGATGCCGTGCAGGACGAGTTGGATCTCGCGCAGTCGCAACTCGACCTGGATAAGGATGAACTCGAAGAGGCCAATCAAGACCTGATCGAGGCCGGCGGCAACCAGCAAAAGCGCATCGAAGCTTTGCAGCAAGAGCACGAAGCGCAGGTGAAAGCGCGCGCCGCCCCTCCGGCCGCCGGCGCTGCTAGCGCTGGCACAGCCGCTTTCGAGAAGCACGGTGCCTTCGGCCGACTGATCGAGTGGCGCCACCTCTGGCTGAAACAACAGGAGCTGTTCGATGCGCAGTCGAGCGCCGCGCAGAAGGCGGCGAATTTGACGGGGCGACGCACTGCGCTCGCGGCCGCGCTCGAAAAAGCCAAGAGCGGCATCACGGAACTCGCGCAACACACCAAGAGCGCGAAGCAAGAGGGCACGGCTGCTGCGCCCCAGGTACGCATCCAGCATACGCACGAGGACGCGGCCGCGCTGCTGAATCAGACGAAGTTGATCGCAGCGGACCAGAAGGTGCTGACCTTGCTCGATCGCCGCACCGCCGATCAGAAGCAGCTGGATTCTATTTACGGTCAGTGGTCCGCGCTGGTCACGCTGCAAGCGCATACCTTGGCGCACTCCCTCCTGCTGAGCGCCTTGATCGTCATCGCCATACTGATCTTGGTGATGCTCCTCGACGGCTGGACGCAGCGTCTGCTCGACAATCCGAAGTTGGATCGGCGCCAGGTCGAAACTTTGCGCAGCATCGCACGCGTCGCTCTGAGAGTCATCGCCGTGGTCATCATCTTATTGATCGTCATCGGCCTGCCGACGCAATTCGGCACCATGATCGGCATCGTCGGCGCGGGCCTCACGGTCGCGCTCAAGGACTTCATCGTCGCCTTCTTCGGATGGTTGATGCTGATGGGCCGCAACGGCATCCGTCTCGGCGACTGGGTGGAAATCAACGGCGTCAGCGGCGAGGTCGCGGAACTCGGTATGTTTCATACGGTATTGATGGAGACCGGCAATTGGAGCGATGCCGGACATCCCACCGGCCGGCGAGTGACCTTCACCAACAGCTTCGCCATCGAAGGGCACTATTTCAATTTCTCGACGTCCGGACAGTGGCTGTGGGATGAGTTGCAGGTGGTCGTGCCCGCCGGCCGCGATCCCTACCCGATCGTCGACGCCATCACCAAGCAGGTGGTCGAGGCGACGGCGGAGAGCGCGCGGCAAGCCGAACAGGAATGGCAAAGGGCGGTCCCGGCGCAGCGCGGCAAGGTCTTCTCAGGCACGCCCGGCGTCAACGTCAAACCGGTTGTCGGCGGAATAGAAATCGCAATCCGTTACATCACGCGCGCCAACGAGCGCTTTCTACTACGCGCCAAACTGTACCAAGCGGCGGTCGACCTCTTGGGAGACAAATATTCGGCGCAGAAGCCGACCACGGTATAATGCCTGCCACCGA
>CAYRAC010000569.1:0-3451 GCA_964422045.1 uncultured Steroidobacteraceae bacterium | reverse complement strand
CTCGATCCTGCTGGATGACTTCGCGATCGAGGAAATGCGCGCGGGTAAACCGCGGCTCGAAGCGATACTCGAAGCCGGACACAAGCGCGCGCGGCCCATCGTCATGACCACGGTGGCCATGGTGGCGGGTATGCTGCCGGTCGCCATCGGTTGGGGAGGCGACAGCGACTTTCGCGGTCCGATGGCGATCGCCGTGATCGGCGGACTCATCACCTCCACGTCGCTCACCTTGGTCATCGTACCCGCGGTGTTTACGCTGTTCGATGATATCGAGCGCTGGATTGCGCCGAAGGCCGGGAAACTGCTGGCCGAGCGGCCGCAGCCGGCCGCGCCTGAACCCGCCGTTTGAAACTTCCGTTGCTGGCCGCGAGCCTGGCTTGCACGGTTGCGCTGACCTCGCCGCCGCAAGCCGCGCATGCCGATGTGCTCGCCGCGGTAAATTCCGCCCGGCAGCGCGGCTGCCATGCCGCCGCGGCGCCGCGCGCGCTCGCGAGCAATCCGCAACTGCAGAAAGCGGCGGCACGAGTGGCCGGCGGTGCGCCGCTGCGCAAGGCCCTGGCCTCGGTCGGGTATCTCGCCGCCGAATCTTTCGAGCTGCATTTTTCCGGTGCGGTCGACGATGTTCGAATCACCCAGGCGCTGACGGCCCGCTACTGCCAGACCTTGCGCGATCCGGCGCTGCGCGAGCTTGGCGCGGACCGTCATGGCAGCGAGCTCTGGATGGTGCTTGCAGCCCCGGTGGCGTTGCCGGCGCCCGCCGATGCCGCCGCCGTCAATCGGCGGATACTTGATCTCGTGAATGGCGCACGCGCCGCCGGGGGCCGCTGCGGTGCGACTTACTTTGCGCCGGTCGCCGCGCTCGAGCTCAACGCAAAATTGACGAGCGCCGCCCTCGCGCACTCACGCGACATGGCGCAGAGCGGCCAATTCGATCACCGCGGACACGACGGCAGTACGCCCGCGAGCCGCGTCGAGAGCGCTGGCTACGGGGCACACCGAGCGGTGGGAGAGAATATCGCGGCGGGTGCGATGACGCCGGCCGAAGTCACCGCCGGGTGGCTCGCGAGTCCGCCGCATTGCGAGAACATCATGGACGGGCGCTTCACGCAGATCGGAATCGGTTACGCGGCGAATCTGAACAGCGATGTCGGCATGTACTGGACGCAGGATTTCGCGGCGCCGCGCTAACGCGCCTCGATCAGACGCTGCAAGTCCTCCAGAAGTTCGGTCGCCAGCAGCAGCTGCTTAGCGTCGGTACCGACGAGGAGCTCCTCGCGAAATGCCGTGGCCTCCGCGCGCACCTTGTCGAACAGCAGATTGCCTGCTTTGGTGAGCACGACCCGCTTGATTCGCCGGTCGCGCGTCGATGGTTCGCGTAGCGCAAAGCCCGCCTTTACGAGCCGATCGACCATCGCCACCATGGTCGCGCCTTCCACTCCCAGACGATCGGCGAGTTCGGATTGAGACAGCGGCTCGGAGGCTTTGGCGGCCACCGCGATGGTCATCCAACTCGCCTGGCTGACGCCCAAGTATTTGATCCGCCTGTCCAAAGCGTGCCGCCAGGCGCGCGACGTATTGTGCAACGCTGCGCTGAAGCGCTCTTCGAGATCCGGCATTTACAAAGGACTCTAATGGTTAGTGCCCTAATTAACATAGCACGCCTTGCGGCAAACAAAAAGGGGGGCGTGCGTAGACACGGCGCGGCGTTTGCGTAAGCATGCAATGAGTTCACCGCTGGCCACCCGAGGGTTAGTGTTCATGAAAAGCGCATCGTTGATACCGACCGCAAAATTCAGCGAAGCGGTGTTGCCGCGGCGCTCGGTGGCCGACGGTCAATTTCTCGATCCGGACGACCCTGCGGTTCTGGCGATTACCGACTTCACCCGCGAATATCCGGTCACGGTCGACGAAGATCGGCAGATCGACGATGCCTTGGGCGACATGATTCACTTGGGAGTTCGCGCCATGCTGGTGATGCGCGAACAGCGCATCGTCGGATTGATCACCTCGTATGATATTCAAGGCGAGCGGCCGCTGCAGTTCCTGCAGACATCGACCTACCGGCGCCACCAGGAAATTCGCGTCGGCCATGTGATGACGCCGTGGGATAAATTATTGGCGCTCGACTGGGATGGCATCCTCGCGTCGCGCGCCGGCGATCTGCTGCACATGCTGGAGGAGGAGGGGCTCACTCATTTGCTGGTGATCGAGCCCGGCACCAAGCATGCGGCGCCGGTGGTGCGCGCCCTGGTTTCGCGCGCGCGGCTGGCCAGGCAGCTGGCGAGGACTGCGGCGCGAGCGCTAGCTCTTCAACCAGACGATGGTGGCAATCCCGGCAAACGTCATCATGATCGAGCCGATCAAGTGAGTCGCCACAGCGCCTAACGCCCAAGCCACGCGGCCGGATTGCAGCAGCAGCACGACCTCCGCTGAGAACGTCGAGAATGTGGTCAAGCCGCCGCAGAAACCCGTCGTGACGAACAAGCGCCATTCCGGCGCGAAGTGCGGATAGGTGGTGAAGAACGCGAGCGCCATGCCGATGATGTAGCAGCCGATGAGATTGGCCGCCAAAGTTCCGGGTGGGATGCTCGGAAAATAGCGGTTTAAAAACATGGCGAGAGCCCAGCGCAACAGGCAACCGAGCATGCCGCCAATCGCCACCGCCACGAATGCTCGCCACATTATCGGCAGCGATCTTGCAAGCAACGGTCATTGACAGATCGCATCGCACAGATCGTAATCGCTTTGCCGAAGCGAATCAAAAAAATCCGGGAGTCAGTTCATGAAAAAACCGAATATACATACCGATTTGCCGGGTCCCAAGGCTCGAGAGTTGCTGGCCCGCGATGCGTTGGTGGTCTCGCCGTCCTATCCGCGCGACTACCCCTTCGTCATGTCCCACGGCAAGGGTGCGGAGATCTGGGACGTCGACGGCAATCGATTTTTGGACTTCGCCGCCGGAATTGCCGTGTGCAGTACGGGTCATAGCCATCCCGCGGTGGTGCAGGCCATCAAGGATGCAGCCGATCGTTTCCTGCACATCTCCTCCGACTACTGGCACGAAGGGCAGATCAAGCTGGCCGAACGCCTCAACGAATTGTCGCCCATGAAAGAACCCGTCATGAGCTTCTTTGCGCAGTCGGGCACCGAAAGCGTCGAGGCGGCGTTGAAACTGGCGCGCTTCACCAGCGGACGAGGCCGCTTCATAGGATTTCTCGGCGGCTTTCATGGTCGAACCATGGGCTCGCTGTCCTTCACCTCCAGCAAGTACACGCAGCAGCGAGGTTTTTTTCCGAGCATGCCGGGCGTGACGCATGTGCCGTATCCGAATCCGTACCGGCCGCTGTTCGCCGGTGCGGATCAAGGTCGCGCGGTGCTGCGTTACATCGAGGAGGTATTGTTCGTGCACAACGTGCCGGCGAGCGAAGTCGCGGCGATACTCATCGAGCCG
>CAYRAC010000568.1:0-3454 GCA_964422045.1 uncultured Steroidobacteraceae bacterium | reverse complement strand
GTATCGATCTTGTCGGCGAGTGCGATGCACTGACCGGTCTTGGTTGTCGGCAACGAATCGCCGGCAAACCTCGGGTGGTAGTGCTCTTCCAGAGCCAGTGCGAGCTCCTGGGGTTCGCCCTGCGCCAGTGCGTAATAACGGCCCATCGTGCCCTGCAGTTCCGGAAATTCGTTCACCATCGCCGTCATCAAATCGGCCTTGGCGAGTAGCGCGGCGCGCGCGACGTAATCTCCTGCGCCGATGCGGGCGCCGATCAACTGAGCCAGCGCCTTGACGCGCAGTGTCTTGTCGGCGTAGCTGCCCAACCGAGTCTGAAACGTCACGCCGCCGAGCTTTGCCGCGTGCTCGTCGAGCGACAGCTTGCGGTCCTGATCCCAGAAAAATGCGGCATCGCTCAATCGCGGGCGGACCACGCGCTCGTTTCCTTGCCGCACCTTGGCAGGGTCGCGGCTCTCGATATTGGCGACGGTGATGAACCAACCGGACAGCCGGCCCTCGGCCCCTTGCACGGCGAAATAGCGCTGATGATCCTGCACGGTCGCGATCACGACCTCGCGCGGCAGGCTCAAGAATCGCTGCTCGAACTGCCCGGCGATCGGCACCGGCCATTCGACCAAGGCGGTCACCTCATCGAGCAGCGCGGCTTCGATGAGCGCCGTGCCGCCGTTGCAGCGGGCCGCGGCTTCGATCACGCCGTCGCGTATCAGCTCGCGGCGCGCGGCGAAATCAGCGACTACTTTCGCGCGGCGCAAGCGCCCTTCGTAGCTTTTGGCTGACTTGAGTGCGATCGGCTTCGGCGCGTGAAAGCGGTGGCCGAAGGTCGTGCGTCCGGTCGGAAGGCCGAGCACTTCGGCGGACACCACCGCATCACCATACAAAAGAACGACCGCATGAACCGGCCGCACGAATTCCGTGGAACGGCTGCCCCAGCGCATACGCTTCGCGATCGGCAGCGTCGCGACTGCTTGATTGACGATGTGACCGAGCAGGTTCGCCGTCGCGGTGCCGCGCTCGGTGCCGCGAAAAACCAACCAGGCTCCCTTGTCCGTCTGCAGCTGCTCGAGCTCGGCGAGCGGCACGTTGCAATTCTTGGCAAACGCGATTGCGGCTTGCGTCGGCGCGCCGTGCGCGTCGAAGCACAGCTTGAGCGGCGGGCCGCGGCGTTCGACTTGCTTGTCCGGCTGATGCTCGGCCAATCTTTGGATTAGCACGGCGAGGCGCCGCGGTGTCGCGAAGCTTCGAACCTTGCCATGGGGAATGCCGGCCGCGTCGACGCCCTTGAGTACGCCGTCGGTCAGTGCATTCGACAAACTCAGCAGAGTTCGCGGCGGCAGTTCCTCCGTGAACAGTTCAAACAGCAAATCGGTCGCACTCATCCGGCGAGCTGCATTTTGTGTTCTTTGATCAGCGGAAAGCCGAGCGCCTCGCGGCTGGCCCGATACGCCTCGGCCACGCCGCGCGCCAGGGTGCGCACGCGCAGAATGAATCGCTGCCGCTCGGTCACCGAGACCGAATGCCGCGCGTCCAGCAAATTGAACGCATGTGAAGCCTTCACCATCTGCTCGTAGGCCGGCAGCACCAGTTTCGCCTCGATCAGCCGGCGGCAGGCGGTTTCGTGCGCATCGAATTGCAACGCGAGCGCCGCCGTGTCGGCGACCTCGAAGTTGTAAATGGACTGCTCCACCTCGTTCTGATGAAACACATCGCCATACGTGACCGTGCCGAACGGACCGTCGGCCCAGACGATATCGAAAATGCTTTCCTTGCCTTGAATGTACATTGCCAGCCGCTCGAGCCCGTACGTGATCTCGCCCATCACCGGGCGGCAATCGAGGCCGCCCACTTGTTGGAAGTACGTGAACTGCGAGACCTCCATGCCGTTCAGCCACACCTCCCAGCCCATTCCCCAGGCACCGAGCGTCGGCGATTCCCAGTTGTCCTCGACGAAACGGATATCGTGCGTCAGAAGATCGAAGCCCAGCGAACGCAGCGATCCCAAGTACAGCTCCTGGAAGTCATCGGGCGAGGGTTTGATGCACACCTGGAATTGATAGTAGTGCTGCAGGCGAAACGGATTGTCGCCATAGCGGCCGTCGGTGGGGCGGCGGGAAGGCTGCACATAGGCTGCGCTCCAAGGCTCCGGGCCGACGGCTCGCAGGAACGTGGCGGCGTGGAACGTACCCGCGCCCATTTCCATGTCGTAGGGCTGCAAAATGACGCACCCCTGGTCGGACCAATATCGCTGCAACGCAGCGATCAGATCTTGAAAAGTATGGGGGATCTTATGTAAAACGGTGGCCATCCGGTGCTCGCGGCGAAGGCAAAGTCCGCGAGTATAGCGACGCCACCTGGATGTGTCCCTCGCATCACCCGTGCACCCTATTGGCTCATGGTGCGTCGCGCGGCCCGATTGGACTCCAGATTATTTCCCTAATTGAGCCCGGCATGCACCAAATAAGAGCGCAAATTGCGACGCATGATCCATTATGATGCACGTCGACCGCTTGCCGGCCGCAAGTGATTGATCCATATATGGCCGTTCATGGCACATTAGCTGCATTGCCGACAGGACCCTGAGCCAATACTCGGGCCAATACCACCAACGCGAGGACGAAAATGACTCCCGCCGATGTTCTGAAATTGATCAAAGAAAAAGAGGCGAAATTCGCCGATCTCCGCTTTACCGATACGATTGGTAAGGAGCACCACGTAACCATCCCAACGCGCTTGGTCGACGAGGGGTTTTTCAAAGACGGCAAGATGTTCGACGGTTCCTCGATTGCCGGCTGGAAGGGGATCAATGAATCGGACATGATTTTGATGCCGGATCCGGCCACCGCCGTCATCGATCCGTTCTACGAAGAGACAACCGTCGATCTGCGCTGCGATGTCATCGAGCCGATGACCATGCAGGGTTACGAGCGCGATCCGCGCTCCTTGGCGAAACGCGCCGAGGCCTACCTCAAGTCCTCTGGAATCGCGGACTCGGCGCTGTTCGGCCCTGAAAACGAATTCTTCATTTTCGACAACGTCACCGTCAGCTCGAGCATGAACGGCTGCTCCTACCTGGTGGACTCCTACGAGGGCGCGTGGAATTCCGGCAAGACCTACGACGACGGCAACAAGGCCCATCGTCCGGCGGTCAAGGGCGGGTACTTTCCGGTGCCGCCGGTGGATTCGCAGCAAGATATCCGAACCGCCATGTCCATGGCCTGCGAAGAAATGGGCTTGAAGTTCGAAGTGCACCACCACGAGGTGGCGACCGCGGGACAGGGCGAGATCAACGTCGCGGCAAATACGCTGACCAAGAAAGCCGATGAAGTGCAAATCCTGAAGTATGCCCTGCAGAACGTGGCGCATGGCTACGGCAAGACTCTGACATTCATGCCGAAACCCATCGTCGGCGACAACGGCAGCGGCATGCACGTGCACCAGTCGCTGCAAAAGGACGGCA
>CAYRAC010000567.1:0-3470 GCA_964422045.1 uncultured Steroidobacteraceae bacterium | reverse complement strand
GGCGCGTGCGCTTTGCTGACCGCCGATGAGAGCGGCGCGAAAAAACATGGCCTGACCCCGCGCGCGCGCGTGCTCGGCATGGCGAGCGCCGGGGTCGCGCCCCGTTTGATGGGAATGGGGCCGGCGCCGGCCACCCGCCGGGTGTTGGCGCTGGCCGGGCTGACACTCGATCAGATGGACGTCATCGAATTGAACGAGGCTTTCGCGGCGCAGGGTCTGGCCGTATTGCGAGACTTGGGACTCAAGGATGACGACGCGCGCGTCAATCCGAATGGCGGCGCGATTGCACTCGGGCATCCGCTCGGCGCCAGTGGGGCGCGTCTCGTGACCACGGCGGTATCGCAGTTGCAGCGTACTCGAGGACGCTATGCTTTGTGCACCATGTGCGTCGGCGTCGGCCAGGGTGTCGCCATGATCATCGAACGCTGCTGATTGCAGCGCGCCGGCTACTCGATGAACGGTGCGGCCGCAACGCGCCGTCCGCTCAAGAACGCGTCGGCCACCAGTTGCAGTGGCGAAACATCCACCTCGCTCGAGCATTGCTTCACGAGCGCGGCAAAATGTGCGTACAAATTCGGGTACTCCGCGGTTTGCGGCAGGTCCACCGGCTGGTCGTCGATCGCCATGATGCTTGCGCCCAGTGACAACCTCAGATGACCGGCATCGGTATGCACATCGATGTCCCAGGTTTGAGTTCCGGTCTGCAGAAAGTCCAGATCGACGGAGGTCTGCGCCGGTCCGCGCAGTTCGAGATGCGCGGCGCTCGGAGTTTCGCAATTGCCGGGGACGGCTAGCTCCGCGCTTTTCAACAGCCAAGCGCCGGGAATGATTCGGGTGAGAATCGACAGCGCGTTGATCCCGGGGTCGAACACGCCGAGCCCGCCGGCTTGCCAGATCCACCGCTGGCCGGGGTGCCACACGCGCACGTCCTCTTTCCAAGTGATCGCGACGCGCGAAATCTTGCGCGCGGCGAGCCACGCGCGCGCCGGTTCGACGCCGCGCGCGAAACGCGAGTGCCACGATGTCAGCAGCGTCACGCCTTGCCGTTTCGCCAAATCCTCGAGTGCCCGGACTTCGCCGAGCGTGACGCCGGGGGGTTTCTCCAGCAGCACGTGCCGACGCTCAAGCAAGGCGAAATGCGCCAGCGGGTAGCGCACCTGCGGCGTCGTGCACAGCGCTACGGCTTCGACCTGCGGCATTGCGCACAACATCGACTCGACATCTTTGAAGCTCGGAATTCCTTCGAGACTGTCGTAAGGACTCGCGACCGCGACCAACTCGAAGTCATCGCTCGCCGCAAGCGTTGGCACGTGCTGATCGCGCGCAATCTTGCCGAGTCCGACGATGGCGATTTTGATCTTGGCCATCTAACGCCGCTCGTTGGCGGACAAGCGGCGCGCTTGTACGGCGTCGCGTCGGTTGATGAGCTCAATGGCCTCTTCGATCAGCGTGCGCATCGCCTTTTCGGCGACGGCCGGCCGGCCGCCCAAAATCGCATCCGCTACGCGCTGATGATCGGCGACGCTCGCGAGCTCGACTCCTTTGTAGCGATTCGTGGTGCGGATGCTGAAACTGAGCGCCGTCGCCACAAATCCCGTGAACTGTGCATAGAAGCGGTTGCGGCTGGCCCGCAGCACCGCGATGTGGAAGGCGATATCGGAGTCGAGCGGATGGTCTTCGCCACGCTCGGCGGCGTGCATCCGTTCGATGGCGGCGCGGATGGCGGCTTTCTCCTTGGGGCCGGCCGCGCGCGCCGCCAGCGCAGCCGCTACCGGCTCGACCGCGAGTCGTAACTCCGTGAACTCGAGCAGCAGTGCAGGCGAGTACTTTCGTTCGAGCAGCCATCCGAGGACGTCAGGATCGAGTAGATTCCAATCCGCTTCCGGCTGCACCCAAGTCCCGCGGCGCGGCCGAGATCCCAGCAGCCCTTTCGCGGTCAGCATCTTGACGGCTTCGCGGACCACCGAATGACTGGTGCGGTACTGCACGCACAGATCGGCCTCATTCGGGATGGGATTGTCGGCGCAATAGACACCCGTCACGATGGCCGCGCCGAGACTGTTGGCGACCCCATGGGTCAAATTGCGGCCGTGTGTCGAGGCTGTCATGCGCAATACTCCGACTCAGGCAATCCTTGCACGCCGGGGCGGTAGAAGAACACGTCGCCGGCATGCGGTTCGGCACCGAGCGTTGCAGCGTCGAGGCCTTCGCGCGCGCTGGTGACGCACAGCACGTCGAGGTCCGGACCGGCAAAGCAAACACAGCTGGGTTGGCGGGTCGGCACCGCCAGCGTGCGGTCGATGCGGCCCTCGGGGGTATAGCGCACGACGCAGCTGCCGCCCCAGTGCGCACTCCACACGCAACCGTCCACGTCAACCGTGGCACCGTCCGGGAAAGCCCCCTGCGGAGTGCGCGCGAAGACTCGCGGCGCACTCAGCATCCCATCGGGTTCGTTCAAGCGGTACTCGAGAATGGTTCGCGTCGGCGAGTCGGCGAAATACAGCCGAGTGCCGTCGGCACTCGTGCACAGCCCATTGGCCACCCTGACGTCGCGCACGTGGCAACGCGCGTCACCGGCGGTGATGCAATACAGGCAGGCGTCCGCGCTGCGCTGGCCGCCTTCCACCATGGTGCCGGCCCAAAATCGGCCGCGACGATCGACCCTGCCATCGTTGAAACGAACACCGGGTCCGAGCGCCTCGATTCCCGTGAGCCAATCGACCGATTGTTGCCGGACGTCGTAGAGCGCGATGCCGGAGGCGAATGCCGCGATGAGCCGCTGGCTGCCGGCGACCAATCCGAACGAACCAACGCGCTCCGGAGTAGCGAGCAGCTCGAGCGTGCGTCGGGTCCAGTCGTAGCGATGCAACCGGCGTCCCTGGATGTCGGTCCACCACAGGGTCTCGCGGCGCGAGTCCCATAAGATACCTTCGCCGAGGATATTCTCGGTCATGACGATGTCGATCGGTGAGAGGGCGGCCACGGTGCTCTTCCCTACCACCAAACCGTGTAGACGACGATCAAGACGGCAATGACGGCGAGTGCCCCGACGTTGAAGCCGGCGCTCGTCGAATAGTCGATTCCCTTCAATTCAACGCGCAATGCGGGATCGCGCCGTTCTTGCAGCAACGATAGGGCGACCGCAATGACGCTGCAAGCGAGGAATACCAGGCCCACGCGATCCATGAACGGCAAGGACGGCCAGGTCAATTTCAGTGCGAGCGACAACACCGCCGAGGCAATGGCCGCGACCAGCGCGCCGCTCACGGTGCAGCGCTCCCAGAACATTCCCAGCAGGAAGATCACGCAGATGCCGGGGGTAAAAAAGCCCGTAAATTCCTGGATATACTGGAATGCCTGATCAAAGTTGCCGACCAAGGGTTTGGCCATGAGGATGGCGACGACCAGCGCAACCGCCGCGGTGATGCGCCCGATGAGCACCAACTGCCGCTGCTCGGTCGTTGGACGCC
>CAYRAC010000566.1:0-3472 GCA_964422045.1 uncultured Steroidobacteraceae bacterium | reverse complement strand
GGCCAGCCCTTGCTCAAGTACGGCGAGTCGGTTTCGATCACCAGGGTTTGCACCGGCACATTGGCGTGCTTGGCGATCAGGCCGACGCTGCCGACCAAAGGGTTGATGGGCGAGCGGGTGGTGCGGGTGCCTTCGGGAAACAGCAGCAGCACGCCGCCCTCGCGCAAATGCGCCACCGATTCCTTGATCATCTGGCGCGAGGAGTCATTGCGCACGTAGCGGGCGAGGCGCGAGCCGGAGCCGAGAAAAATATTGCGCATGAGCGCGGATTTCATTACGCAGACGATGTTGGGGTGACGCGTGAGGATCAACAGCGCATCGATCAGGCAGGGATGATTCGGGGCCAAGATCAGCGGCGGTCCACTGCGCAGCGAATCGATGGCATCGAGGTCCAGGCGATACGTGCCGGTGACCGACAAAGACCAGGCGTAGATGCGAAAGCCGCGCATGATGCCGCGGCGTCCGACCGCGGCGCCGGCGCGCCGCGGCAAGAGAAAATAAAGCGGCAGCGCAAACACGGACCACGTCAAACAGATGAATCCAAGCAGGGTCAACGAACTGTAGAGCGCGAAATACTCGTAAAGAATCTTCAGAGGACGCAGCATCGGCGCGGGCGCTCAATCGGGAACTTCGACCATTCGCGAAGACTTGCTGATTATCCAGGAGAAGCCGATGCCGCCGGACATATAGCTCCTGCGCTGCACCAACGGACTATCCACGAACGTCGCACCGGACAGCGAATCGTAGCGCGCATACGCGCCGACGAAAAACCTCGGAAAGCGCTTGGATAGCGCAGCAATGAACTGGGTTCCGGCGTAGCCGCTCTCGGCCGCATAGGCGGGCCGGGAAGGCGTCGCAAACTGCGGTGCCACGCTATAGAAATAATCGTGATAGCGGCGGTCGGCGAACAAGGGACCCGTCAGCAGTCCGAGATTCCAGCCGGCGAATCCGCCCGGATCCTTGATGTCGAGCGCCAAACGCGGCGTGAAGGTCCAGCCGATGATTTTGGGTAGCGCCTCAACCGTCAGCGCGGCGCGTACCGGCATGCGCAGATCAAGCTTCACTTTGGCAGCGTCGCTCTTCAGCAGATGAAAGTCGAAGGACGGCCCCAGCTCGACCGTCGATTTAAGATCGGGCATGCCGCTGCGCGCACGGTCGCTGCGCACCGGCGTGGTCGCATCGAAGCTCAAATTCAGTTCGAAGCGATCTTGATCGAGCAGCGTGCCGCGAATTCCGTCGCGATTCGCTTTCAGGAACGTGCCGTTGTAGAGAAGATACGGCAGCGGCAGCGGATAGGCGTGCGCCGTAGCGGAACCGCGATAGTCGTCGAACACGATGGCTCCCAACCCCAGGCCGAATTCGTACAGTGGTTCCTGGCTCGCGCCGGCGCTGTGGATGGCGCACGCGGCGGCGAGAAACGCGGCCGCGCGCGGCCGGCGATAACGCCGAACCTCATTCGGTTCAGTCATCAGCCGCTGGTCATGTGTTGCGCCTCGGAACGAATATTGGACGCGCGCAGGCGCCACGCCCGGAAGGAGCGACGGGGATTGGCGAGCGACAGAATGTAGTACAGCGCCTTGAACAGGCGCAGCCGTCCCCAAATGGGCGTGCGGCCAAAGACGTCTCCGGCCAGCATCGAGAGCAGCGCTTCCTCGAGGCGCAGCACATTCTTCGGGTCCAAGAACAATTCGCGCATGGTGGGATTACTCACCCGATGTATGAACCAGGAGAATTGCTTCGGGCCGTGGCGCGAAATACGATCGAAGCGTTCGAGCGCCGCGCGCGCGCGCGGCGGTTGTGTGCGGCATGTGTGGATGGCCTCGGCGGCCGCGACCCCGCCATTCATGGCGAGCATCACGCCGGAAGAGAACACCGGATCGATGAAACTGAAAGCGTCGCCGATAAGAAAGTAGTTGGCACCGTGGCTGCGATCACAGGCGTAGGAGTAGTTGCCGGTGGCCTCGACGTTGGAGATGAGCGTCGCGCCGCGCAGGCGTTCGGCCAGCGGCGGACACAGTGCGATGGTGGCGAGAAAAAATTCACGCAGCGAGGTGTTGCGGGTCTTCAAGTAATAAGGCCAGACGACCGCGCCGATGCTGGTCGCACCGTCCGCGAGCGGGATCGACCAAAACCAGCCGTGATCGAACCAGTAGATCGTGATATTGCCGGCGCGCTTGCCGCACTCGCGGCGCGCACCCGCAAAGTGCGCGTATAAGGCGGCGCTGTTGTGTTTTTTATCGCGCCGCTTCGCTTGCAGCTGATTGCCGAGGAAGGTGTCGCGGCCCGACGCATCGATGACGGTGTCCGCGGTCCACGATTCCGAGCGGCCGTCTTCGTGTTCGGCGCGCACGCGCACGCCGCGCGCCCCATCCAGGAAATCCACGGCGCGGACGCGGCAGCCTTCGATCACCTGCGCTCCCAGCTGCGCCGCCCGGCGCAGCAGGATTTCGTCAAATTCCGAGCGCCGCACTTGGTATGCGAGCGGCAGCGATTTATCCCACGCGCGCGCGAAGCGGAATTCCTGGCTGCGCGCATCGCGGTGCGAAACGAACTCGGCCCCCCATTTCTCCATGCCGATGGCGCGCACCCGGTCGGCTACACCCAGCTGCTCCATAATCGGCAAGTTGGCGGGCAGCAGCGACTCGCCGATGTGAAAGCGCGGATGGCGGGCCTTCTCGAGCAGCACCACGCGGTAGCCTTTTTGCGCCAGCAGGCTCGCCGCGGTGGATCCGCCCGGGCCGCCGCCGATCACCAGCACCTCGCAGGCCGTCGACGGGCGGGGTGCGTTGGTTTGCGAGATCGCCTCGGGCATAATAAATTTGGTCTTCCGATCTGCTTTGGGACAACCCGCGCGAGGTTGTTAGTCTATCGTGCCGAGAAACACGGGTCCAACGTCTGTAAGATAGCCAGCCATGCATATCTTGATCGTTGAAGATGACGAAGTGGCTCGCGATTATCTGGCCAAGGCGCTGCGCGAGGTCGGGCACACGGTCGATGTCGCCGCGAACGGACTCGAAGGGCTGCATCTTGCGTCGTCGCTCGCGGTGGACCTCGCCATTGTCGACCGCATGCTGCCGAAACTCGACGGACTCGCGCTGGTGCAATCGCTGCGCGCCACCGGGCGCAAAATGCCGGTGCTGATATTGAGCGCGCTCGGCGACGTCGATGATCGAATCACGGGGCTGCGAGCCGGCGGTGATGACTACCTGACCAAGCCCTACCACATGTCGGAATTGCTGGCGCGCATCGATGCGCTCGGCCGACGCGGCGAGAATGGCAACGCCGAGACCAATACCAAACTCAAGCTGGCCGACTTGGAACTCGACCGCATGACGCGCCGCGTGATGCGCAACGGCAAGAAAATCGAACTCACCGCCCGGGAGTTTCAGCTGCTGGAGTTCATGATGCGCCACAGCGGCCAGGTGGTCACGCGCACCATGCTGCTCGAGGGCGTGTGGGACTATCACTTCGA
>CAYRAC010000565.1:0-3489 GCA_964422045.1 uncultured Steroidobacteraceae bacterium | reverse complement strand
CAGGTGTCACCGCAAGCCTTGCCGACCGTACAGATCTTGCAGCACAGGCTGGCTGTCGCAGATGTGTGATATGGCGACATCCCCAATCGCGCGGTCTTCGAGAATTCCACAATCAGCGAATAATTCCGTCCTTGATCAGCACCAATCACTGAAATCGCGGGGACTGCCGATGAGGATAACGTTGGTGATGCGATTGCCAACAAAAGCAGGTACTTCATGTGCTCTCTCCTTGTGCAATTACCCTGGGGGCTCGATCGGTTCGGCATGCCGGCTTTCGCGATGTTTACCCTCTCGAGGCTTCTTGAAAAATTAGATACTTGTTGGTGCGTGGCGTACGTAAAACTCCGAATCTTGACGGCACCCAGAACCTGCAATTTTGGGCAAGCGGCCGAAAGGTTCCAATTGCGGGGCATGCATGGTCTGTTCGAGATCAAAGTGGGCAATGAATTTATCTCGCTCCCTTTCGAGTTGCTGAAGGTAGACGATGAATTGCTTCTCATCCATGCGCAATCGCCCGAATAGGCTCTCTTTGAAAGCTATATGGTCGGTGACGGTCCGCTTCCAATGATGCTCGCCGTTGCGCTCAGCGAAGAGCTTGCACCACTCCAAGGAAGCCATGTCCATAAAGTTGTTATTCACGGCAATCCAAAAATGTCGAGTAAGCCCGGTCCGAGAACGCCCGGCGATTCGGCCAGCTCAATATTCCTCAAACAAGCTGCCCAGCGATCGCCGTGTATCGCACCCGCTGCCTGTTGGCCGATTCAGCGGCGGCCTCACTCAATTTGTTGACGCTCACAACACTGCACTCCATCGTCACACGCGCTTCGGCCTGGGTCCCGGTTTCTAACAGACAGGTCTCGATGCATACGCGCGATTGCGACGCATCTTAGTCCTTGATCGAATCCCTTCCACTGTCCCGTGCCGCCCTTGCCATTCCCGATCTCGCCGCATTGATCTTCTCGGCGTATTGCAGCGGCATCCGCGTCGACTTCCATCCGCCGGCCTGCGTGATCGCCGCTAAGTCAATGTCGAGCTCTGCGAGATCCTGCGCGGCGCCTATCCTGGTTGAGTGCCCACTGACCTCCGCAACATACCTCGCCGGCATACCGATCCACTGTGCTACCCGTTTGAAGATTGGCGAAATGCTGCCGGGATGCAGCGCGTCGCCAATTTCATTTTGACCAATCAACCGGCGAAATATCGGCCCCTCATTGATCTTCGCGTGCTCGAGCCAGATATTGAGCCACTTCGCCGTCTCGCGGGAGAGGTACGCGATCCTCCCCCGCCCTTCCGCGTCAGTCTTACCCCGCCGGATCAACGCCTGGCCGGTGCCGTTCGGCCAGAACTCAACGTCGCGCACCTCGAGCGCCACGAGCTCGCCGCGCCGGGCGAGCGTTTCGTAAGCCACGCAGAGCATAGCGCGCTCGCGATCCGCTCGGAGCCCCTTGCCGGCGCCTCCTTCCAGCCCAACGCGCGAGCCTGAGCTTGCCGCGCCGAGGTCTACCGGCCCATATTCTTTAACGCCAGCCGCACTGCTTCACCGGAACAGGGATTGAGTAACCCCGCCCCCACGTGCGCTCGCCCGATGGTGGCGATGTACCTCCGCACCGTTGCCGGCTTCTTGCCCGCCTTCACCTCCTGCTCGATGAAGGCGCGGATCGTTTTCGGGTCCGCCGACTCCCCGCGTCTCTCGCAGAACGTCTGGAAGATCGCCCCGTCCGCCTTCTGAGCCCGCAGCGTGTTCGCCGAGTACGCCCCTTCGGCCATCCCCTGCTATTCGCGAAGGCGACCCAACGGTCCGAGCGCCGGTTTCGCGGGTGTCGACATCAACATTCTCTGTCACCTAATTTCAGTCCTGACTGTCACTGAGGATTTTGGCCGCCTGTAGCAGGCTGTTTTTAATGAGGTTTTTTGCACCACTCGATTTGGCTCCGCGGATCGTCGAAGGAGGTGGAATTTTATAGTTCAGGAGTGATTGTCGCGAGCATGCGTTTTATCAATAGTGGATGTCGCCAGCCGAGGTATCCGGGAGCCTTATAGAGAGCGGAAATTCAATTTCTCGCAGCCCACCTGACGTTTTTGCAAATGTTTGCTCCCGTCTCGCGCCATCAATGCTGAAATAAACGACAGAGAATACTGAAATCGACAGTAGACGATCAGCTCGGCACGGTCGACAATCACGCGCTGCTCAAGGAGAATCCTGATGACCGTTCTGACCATTCTCAATCATGGCACGGCCAATTCGACGGACACGACGACCTCTGAGGGACGCGTTCTCGTCATCAGCAAAATCGCGGAATTGTTGGACGGAGTTGAAGAGGAGAATTGGATCCTGAATGAAGGGGCCGGCACGGCGAAACTCCGCGAAACCGGGATACGTTCTCCCGGCATCGCCGGGATCGGCGGTGGCAAGGGCGTGGAAGCTAACGTCAGTCGTTCGCTGCAGTGGCTGAAAATGCGACGCGAAGAGCTCGGCGGGGACATCGTGGTCAACTTGGTCGGACACAGCCGTGGATCGATCACGTGCTACAAGATTGCGCGAGCGCTATGTAACGATCAGTCAACGACGCTCATTCCCATTAACATCTTCGCCATTGATCCGGTTCCCGGGAACACGGGCCACGTATTCACGGGGAACGGCGAGAACTATAAGAACATCATCCTCGGAGGCAACGTTTGGAGGGGGAATTCCTTTCTCCTTCTGGCCGAGTCAGAGCACCGGTTGGTCTTCAGGCCGTACGTCGACGCGCTCTACAGCGTCGGCTTGGACAATCACAAGTTCGATACGATCCCGGGCACGCACGGCGGCATCAACATGCTCGATGGCGCAGAACACGAAGCCGCAGATATCGTGCTGAGCCGGGCATTGGGCTTTCTGATTGAGAACGGGTCGCCGATGCGAGACACCGTAAAGACTTATATCCTGGACGGCAAGGAGAAGCTCGGCAAGTATGCCGAGCTGATGTGCAGGATCAAGAAGTACAAGCGCCATGCAAGCGTCAACCCTTTGAAGGGCAATATCGTTAACTTCGCCATGTCAGGATTTCAGGTGGAACGGCATCGGATTGCGAATGTGCAAGGCAACAAGGGAGGATTTGGTCCCAAATCCGCCATTCAAGATGATGACAAGGCGCAGCAAGTAAGACGCAAGGATTTCCATGGATTGAATCTGAGCGAGGCCATCGGGCTGTCAGGAGGTGAGGCGCACGCGAGCCTTCCACACCGGTTCTTTTGCAACCTCGAACATCAGAACTTGTTCGGGGTTGCCTACTCGACGATCTACGAGACGGTGCGGACCTTGGAAAGATCGGGCGTCGGCAGGGAAAAAAAAGACGAGATAAAGAGAAAGCTGCTCGGCGAGTGGAATGCGGCCTATACGCATATGCAAGGGGCGGAGAAGACCTATTTCGATCGATTCCTGGAGAAACGCGGAATCGCTTTGAACGGATGAACACGCCCGCGAGCGGTAGGCCCAGTTTGACCAGGTGC
>CAYRAC010000564.1:0-3490 GCA_964422045.1 uncultured Steroidobacteraceae bacterium | reverse complement strand
GAAGCTTGATTTGATATGGATGTCGCAGAGCTATCATGATCTGCACGACTCCTTTCTCGGACCGGCGAATGTTGCGCTCTTCAACAAGACCCTCTTCGAAGCGTTGCAGCCCGGCGGAGTTCTTCTGGTCATCGACCATGTCGCCGCCGCCGGCTCCGGACTTCGGGATACGGAAACACTGCATCGGATTGATCCCATCCGAATGCAGAACGAGATCGAAGCGGCAGGTTTCGTGCTCGAATCGCAAAGTGACGCGCTGCGTAATACCGACGATGATCACAAACGCGCCATCTTCGATCCGAGCATCCGCGGCAGGACCGATCAAGTGCTGTTCCGATTCCGCAAGCCCCAATGACGCGCCGCAGCGGCGCCTATGCTCAGCTCGCTCGACCGTGGTCTGAGCGCACGCCGCCCGTTCTAAGCTGTCCGCGATGCATCACGGCAACGCAGGGGTTGGCGCCGATGCCGTAGCAGAGCTCCGCGGGCCGCTCGATTCGCCACAGAGCCAAATCCGCGCGCTTGCCGACTTCGATGGTGCCAATTTCCGCCGCGGCGCCCAAGGCGCGCGCGGCCTGGCGCGTCGCGCCACTCAACGCCTCCTCCGGAGTCAGCCCGAACAGCGTGCAAGCCATGTTGAGCGCCAGCAAAATCGAGGTGCACGGCGAACTCCCCGGATTGCTGTCGGTCGCGACGGCAACTGCCACACCCGACTCCCGCAGCAACGCCACCGGCGGCGGGGTCGTTTGCCGCAGCGTGAAGTACGCCGTGGGCAACAGCACCGCAACCGTGCCGGCAGCGGCCATCGATCGCGCGCCCGCAGCGCTCAAGTACTCGAGATGGTCCGCCGACAGCGCGCCCCACTTCGCAGCCAATTCCGCCCCGCCCATGTCGCTCAATTGACCGGCGTGCACATGCGCAGGCAATCCCAGCTGCTTGGCGGCGCGCAGCAGCCGCTCAGTTTCTGCCACGCTAAACGCTATGTTCTCGCAGAAGGCATCGACAGCGTCCACCAGACCGGCGGCGGCGAGTGACTCGAGCCACGGGCCGCAGACCTCGCTCACGAACTGTTGCCGATCGGCCCCCGGCGGCAGCGCATGCAGTCCCAGAAACGTCTTCTTGATCGAGACCGGCAGTTCGGTTCCGAGCTCGCGCGCCACTTCCAGCAAGCGGCGCTCGGCCGCGAGCTCGAGCCCGTAGCCCGACTTTACCTCGATGGTGGTGACGCCCTCCGACATCAAGCGCTGGGCGCGAACGGCGGCTTCTCGATACAGGTCCTCATGGCTCGCGGCCCGCGTCGCCTGCACGGTCGATTGGATGCCGCCGCCGGCGCGCGCGATATCCTCATAGGAAACACCGCACAGCCGCTTTTCAAATTCCTCGACCCGATTGCCGCCGTACACCAGGTGCGTATGACAATCGATCAGTCCCGGGGTAATCCACAGTCCCCGCGCATCCTCAACCGGGAGGCCTTGCGTGGCCGCCCGTGTTTGACCCTCCGCGGCCGAACCTAGCCACGCGATGCGCTCGCCCTTCACCGCCAGCGCGGCATTTTTGATATTGCCATACGGTTCGGCACCCGCGACCATGGTGGCGATATGGGCGCCCACCCAAACCTGGTCCCATGCATCGCTCGAAGATTTCGGCACTTGGTACCCACCGCTGACTGATGTACGTATGATACGGCAAGAGTGGTTCCCTATACAGGTATAGTCAACATGGCGCGCTATTCCATTCAATCGGCCTTTTTGTCGCAGGGTTGGGCCCGCGACGTCGGCATCGTCGTCTCCGAGGAGGGCTTCATCACCGAGATAAGCACCGCGGCTGCGGCTACGCCTGAGCTTGCCGGCGGCGCCGAACGAATCGAGGGCATCGTCGTTCCCGGCATGGCCAATGCGCACAGCCATGCCTTCCAGCGCGCCATGGCCGGCAACACCGAATTTCGATTGTCCGCGCGCGACAGCTTCTGGACCTGGCGGCGCGCCATGTACGCGCTGGCGAATCGCATCGATCCGGATGACTTGCAGACCCTGGCAACGCAGCTATTCGTCGAGATGCTGAAGAGCGGCTACACCTCGGTCGCGGAATTTCACTATCTGCACCGCCAGAAGGACGGCGTGCCCTATGTGGGAGGGAACGCATTATGGGACGCCGTCAGCGACGCGGCATCGATTGCCGGCATCGGCCTCACGTTTCTGCCGACCCTGTATCAAACCAGCGATTTCGGCGGCAAACCGCTCAAAGCAGAGCAGTCGCGATTTGCTTTGGACACCGATCAATTCTTGCGCGCCGTCGCGGAGCGCATCGCCGCCGACAAGCGCAGTCACTTGCCGGCGCAGCGCACCGCCGTCGCCTTCCACAGCCTGCGTGCGGTGCCCTTACCGACACTGGTGACCGTGGCGCAGCACCTGCGCGAGATCGACGCCGCTTTGCCGGTGCACATTCATGTCGCGGAACAGTTGCTCGAAGTGCAAGCCTGCGTGCGCGAGACCGGCCGGCGCCCGATCGAGTTGCTGCTCGACAGCGGATTGCTCACGCCGCATTGGTGTCTGGTGCATGCCACGCACGCGACGCCCGCGGAACTCGACGGCATCGCGGCGGCCGCTGCCGCGGTTTGTGTGTCGATCAGCACCGAAGCGAACTTGGGTGATGGGTTCTTCGACACGGGCCGCTTCCTCAACGCGGGCGGGCGGCTGTGCGTGGGCTCCGACAGCCAGTCGACCGTGAATCCCGCCGAGGAGCTGCGCTGGCTGGAATACCAGCAGCGCCTGCGTAAAAGCGGCGCGGCGTGCTCGCCGCGGACAGCGAGTCGCACGTCGGTACTCGACTATGGCGTGACGCCGCGCAACATGGCGCGCGCGCCATCGGACAACCGGCGGGAGTCCTCGAAGTCGGCCGGCGCGCCGACTGGCTGGTGCTCGACGCCGCGCATCCATCGATGGTGGGCGCCGCAGCGGATACGGCGTTGGATCATTTGCTGTTCGCCGGCGGTGATGCCGCGATCCGCGATGTCATGGTGGCGGGCCGCTGGGTGATCAAAGACCACCATCATGCGGCCGAGGTTGAATTGCGGTCGCGCTTCGCGGAGCTCATGCGTACGCTCGCCACTGCCGATCAAAGTGGTTGACTGTACCTGTCTATACAGGTTAATCTCCTGCCATGAGTAGGGCTACTGTCTCGTTGCAGCCGCTGTATCTGCAGGTGAAGCGGCATATCCTTGACAACATCGGCTCAGGCAAATGGGGCACATCGATGCGCGTGCCGTCCGAGAACGACATCGTGAAGTCCTTCGGCGTGTCGCGCATGACCGCCAATCGGGCGCTGCGCGAGTTGCGCGATGAAGGCGTGCTGGTGCGCATTGCCGGAGTCGGCAGCTTCGTTGCCGATCAACACGCCCACGCACACCCGCTCGAGATCCGCGGCATCGCCGACGAGATACGCCGCCGCGGCCACGCGCACCGCGCCGAGATTATTTCGCTCGAGCGAATTCGCG
>CAYRAC010000563.1:0-3494 GCA_964422045.1 uncultured Steroidobacteraceae bacterium | reverse complement strand
CATGCTGCACTTCCCCGCCCGATTCTTCGTCGAATTCTTCGCCAACCATGGATTCCTGAGCGTCGATGACCGGCCGACGTGGCGGGTAATTCGCGGCGGTTCGCGCGAATATGTCAAGCAACTCACGGCGCCATACGCCAAAGGTTTACTGCTGAACACGCCGGTCGCATCGCTGCAGCGCCTGCCCACCCGGATCGTGGTGCGATTGAAGAACGGCAGCGTGGAGAATTTCGATCAGGTGTTCATCGCCTGTCACAGCGACCAGGCGCTGAAACTGCTGTCCGATGCGTCGCACCAGGAACGCGAAATCTTGGGCGCAATCCCTTACCAGGCGAACGAAGCATTGCTGCACACGGATTCTTCGCTGATGCCGCGCCGCTCGCTTGCGTGGGCGGCGTGGAATTATCATCTGCCGATCGAACAGTTCGGCCGGGTCACGGTCACTTACAATATGAACATCCTGCAATCGCTGGATGCGCCGGCGCAGTTCCTGCTGTCGTTGAATCGCGGCGACGCGGTAGACCCTAACAAGGTGCTGGGCCGCTACGTTTATCATCATCCGGTGTACACGGCGGCGGCGGTGGCGGCGCAAGGGCGGCGGCACGAGATCAACGGGGTCCGCCGCACTTATTTCTGCGGCGCCTATTGGGGATATGGTTTTCACGAAGATGGCGTAAACAGTGCGCTCGCTTCGCTCGAGGAATTTCAACGTCGCCAAGCTCATGAACAGCCGAATTTACAAAGGGTGGGTTGAGCATCGGCGCTTCGCGCCGCGCTGCAACCGCTTTCGTTACCCGCTGTTCATGCTGTACCTCGACTTGGCGGAATTACCGCGGCTTTTCGCTCGCACGCCGTTGTGGTCCGCGACGCGCCCGGCTCTCGCCTGGTTCAAGCGCGAGGACTATCTGGCACCCCACAACCTGCCGCTCGAGCAGGCCGTGCGCGACTTGGTCGCTGCGCGAACCGGGCGCCGGCCGAGCGGGCCCATCCGGCTGTTGACGCATTTGCGATACTTCGGCTACTCCATGAATCCGGTGAGCCTCTATTATTGCTTTGACGAATCGGGCGGCACGCTCGAGACCATCGTCGCGGAAATCACCAACACGCCGTGGCGCGAACGGCACCAGTACGTGCTGAACGTCGACTCTGCCGCGAGCCGCCTCAAGCGCTTCGACTTCGACAAGGGCTTTCACGTTTCGCCGTTCATGCCCATGGACATGAGATATCGGTGGTCCTTCAGCGAGCCCGGGCAACGGCTGTTCGTCAATATGCGCAATTTCCAGGGCGCCGCCCACGTGTTCGATGCGACTTTGAGCCTGCGCGGCGAACCGGTCACGCGCGGCGCGCTGCTCGGCGCCCTGTTCTCGTACCCATTGCTGAGCCTGCGGGTCATTACCGCGATTCATTGGCAGGCGCTGCGCTTGTGGTTGAAGCGAACCCCCTTCTACGGGCATCCTCGTACCTCAGGCCGCTGAAGATCGCCCGTGAAGCACAGCATCATTCCGCTTGAAATCGCCGCCAAACCGGAGCGCGGATCCGCCTTCAGCAAACTGGCAAAGGGCCTGTTGCTCAGCCAATTGCGCAAGATACGCGACGGCCGGTTGCGCTTGATCGATGCCGATCATGCGGAAACCTTCGGCGAAATTACCGCGGCTGGGCCCTTCGACGTGACGATCCGCGTGCGCCATCCGCGGTTTTATACCGACGTCGTGCTGGCCGGCACGTTGGGCTCGGGCGAAGCCTATATGAACGGCTACTGGCAGTGCGATGATCTGACGGCCCTGGTGCGCTTGATGGTGATCAACCGCCATTTGATGAATGACGTCGACTCTGGATGGTCGCGCTTGAGCGCGCCGCTGCTGAGATTTGCACACTGGCTCAATCGCAATGACAAGAGCGGCAGCCGCCGCAACATCGCGGCGCACTACGACCTGGGAAACCACTTCTTTTCGTTGTTTCTCGATGAAACCATGGCTTATTCGAGCGCCATATTTGCACGTGCGGATGCCACGCTTCTCGAGGCATCGACCGCGAAATTTGACGCCGCCTGCAGCAAGCTCGACCTGAAGCCGGATCAGCATCTACTGGAAATCGGCACCGGCTGGGGCGGCCTCGCGATTCATGCGGCCAAGAACTACGGTTGCCGCGTCACGACCACTACGATTTCGCGCGAACAGTTCGAGTTCGCCAAGGAAAGCGTCGCACGCGCCGGCTTGAGCGAGCGCATAACGCTGCTGCTCGAGGACTATCGCGACCTCAAGGGCCAATACGACGCCCTGGTTTCCATCGAGATGATCGAGGCTGTCGGCGACAGGTACCTCGACACCTACTTTCGACGCTGCAGCGGCTTGTTGCGTGCGAGCGGCGCGATGTTACTGCAGTCGATCACGATTCGCGATCAGTTCTACGCGCAGGCCCGGCGCTCGGTCGATTTTATCAAGCGCTTTATTTTCCCGGGCAGCTGTATTCCTTCCATTCAGGTGTTGGTGGCCTCGGTGGCGCGCGCCACCGATCTGAAGCTGTTTCACATGGAGGATATCGGGCCTCACTATGCACGCACCCTGCAAGCTTGGCGCGAGCGATTCCTGGCCAGGCAAGCCGAGGTGCGCGCGTTGGGTTATCCTGAATCCTTCGTGCGCATGTGGGAGTTTTATCTGTGCTATTGCGAAGGGGGGTTCGAAGAGCGGCAGCTGGGCGACGTGCAGATGCTCTTGACCAAGCCGCGCTCGCGGCGCGCGGCGATTGCCTGCGTTAATGCCGCGGGCGCCTGACGCAAGAACCCTAGACGAGCTCAAGGCCGTCGTCGGCGCGGGGTTCTGGCTCGAAGCGGCGGAGGCGGTGGCGCCCTTCGTCAACGACTTTCGCCGCCTCTATCGTGGCGCCACGCCGCTGGTGCTGGCGCCGCACGATACCGGCGAAGTTGCGCAGATACTGCGGATTTGCAATCGCGAATCCGTGGCCGTGGTACCCCACGGCGGCAACACCGGCTACTGCGGCGGTGCGACGCCCGACGCGAGCGGCACCGAGATCGTGCTGTCCCTGCGCAGGTTGAAGCGCGTCCGCCAGATCGATGCAGTCAACTATTCCATGGTCATCGAGGCGGGATGCACGCTGGCCGAAGCGCAAGCGGCCGCCGCCGATGTCGACCGGCTGTTCCCATTGAGTCTGGGCTCGGAAGGAACCGCGCAGATCGGCGGAAATCTCTCGACCAATGCCGGCGGCACCGCGGTGCTGCGCTACGGGATGATGCGGGATCTCGTGCTCGGCCTTGAAGTCGTGCTGGCGGATGGCAGCGTCCTCGAGGGTCTTAAGAGCCTGCGCAAGGACAATACCGGCTACGACGTGAAATCGCTGTTCGTGGGCGCGGAAGGCACGCTCGGCGTGATCACAGCGGCCTGCCTCAAGCTCTTTCCGCGCCCGGCTGACACGGCGACGGCGCTGGTCGGCATCGACTCCCCGCCACGCGCCTTGGATCTGCTTGCCGGCCTACGCAC
>CAYRAC010000562.1:0-3497 GCA_964422045.1 uncultured Steroidobacteraceae bacterium | reverse complement strand
GCCTCGTATTCGTCTTCTGGGGAATCAACTGGACCCTGACCGCGCCGACCTACGCCGCCAAGGTGAACGGCAGTGAAGTGTCGGCCAACGATGTGCGGCAGTCCTACCAGCAGCAACTCGCGCAGTTGCAGCGCCAAACCAACGGTGCGGTCACCGAGGCGCAGCGCAATGACATCAAGAAGCGAGTGCTCGATGAATATGTGAATAGCGAAGCGCTGGTGACGCGCGCCGATGATTTGGGGTATCGAGTGAGCGATCAGGAACTGCTGCAAGCAATGTCGCAGGTTCCGATCTTCCAGGTCGACGGCAAGTTCGACTACGGACATGCGGTGGCGGTGCTGCGCTCCCAGGGCCGATCCATTCTGGAAATCGAAGCGCTGTTCAAGCGCGATACCAAGCTCAGGCAACTCGATTCGGCCCTCATGATGTCGAGCTTTGCGACGCCGACGGAAATGCAGCAATTCCGCACGCTCACCCGGCAGCAGCGTGAACTGGCCTGGTTGACGCTCGCTGCGGACAAGTACGCGAACCAGGCAACACCCGATGATGCGGCACTCAAGACCTATTACGATGCGCACAAGTCCGAGTACATGACACCCGAGACGGTCGATCTGCACTATGTGGAAATAAGCCTGGCGCAGCTCGCCTCGAAAGTTACCGTCGACGATGCGCAGCTCAACGCCTATTACGAAGAACAAAAGACCAAAACGCCGGAACGATTCACACAGCCCGAGCAGCGCCGCGTCAGCCACATCCTGTTGCCGGTGGCGAATCCCAAGGACGAAGCTGCGGTCAAGACCAAGGCGGAGGGAATTCTGAAGCGCGCTGAAGGGGGCGAGGACTTCGCGAAATTGGCCAAGGAATTCTCCCAGGATTCCGGGTCCGCCAGCCAAGGCGGCGACCTCGGTTGGTCGGAGCGCAAGGTTTGGGTGGCGCCTTTCGCCGATGCCGCCTACAGCATGAAAGTCGACGAGATTCGCGGGCCGGTCAAGACCCAATTCGGCTATCACATTCTCAAGCTTGTCGGGATTCAGCCGGCAAGCGTCAAGACCTTCGAGCAAAGCAAGGCCGATCTGGAAACCGAGTATCGGCGCAACGAAGCAGAGAAGCTGTTCAACAACGCACAGGATCAGCTGGCCGACGCCGCGCTGCAAAATGCCACCGATCTCGAGGGCGTGGCGCGCAAAGCCGGCCTGACTGTCCTCGAGGTGCCGGTGTTCAGCCGCAGCGACGGCGGCGGCGCGCTCGGCAAGTCGCCGGCCGTAATCGAAGCGGCTTTCAGCCAGGATGTGCTCGATGGGCGCTTGAGCCCGACCATCGAAGTAGAAAAGGGCCGCGGTATCGTGCTGCGCGCCACGGATCACAAGCTGCCGCAGCAGAAGCCGCTCGACGCGGTGCGCACGGATCTGGTTGCCGCATGGAAAAAACAGCGCGGCGTGGAGCTGGCGCGGGACGCGGCGGCCGATGCGGTCAAGCGCTTGACGGGCGGCGAGTCCTGGGATGCCGTGGCGAAGAGTCTGGGCGAAACGGTGGCGGCGCCCAAGTTCGTATCTCGTACCGCTCAAGAGGTCCCGCTCGAGATCCGCACGACGGCCTTCGGCGAGCCGAAGCCGGCCGGGAAGCCGATTTACTCCGACGCCGAGCTTGCCAACGGCAACGCGGCGGTGATCGCCTTGAGTGCGGTGCGCGAGGAGCCGGCTGATCCGAAACAACCGGATAAGGCCATGCGCCAGCAGTTTGCCGCGCAGATCGCCTCGGGCGAAGCGCAAAGCTATGCCGCCGGCGTGCGCGCCGACGCCAAGGTGATCTTGAACCCGCAAGCGATCGATTGACCGAACTGCTGCACCATTTTTCCGATTGGTATCTTGCGACCTTGAGTCAGGGCGGCTATTGGCTGATCACAGGACTCATGGCGCTGGAAAGCACCTTCGTGCCCATCCCGAGCGAAGTGATCATTCCTCCGGCTGCCTACCTCGCACATACCCAGGGCAATTTTTCTTTCGCCGGTGTAGTGCTCGCGGGTACCGTTGGCTCATGGGTGGGCGCGTCCATCATGTATTGGGGCGCCCGACTGCTGGGCTATCCCGTGATTGCCCGTTATGGAGGCTATGTGGGCTTAGGGAGGGGCAAACTCGAGCAGGCAGAGCGCTGGTGCATGCGCTATGGCGCACCCGGTGTGTTCTTCTCGAGGGTGCTGCCGGTGATCCGGCATCTCATCGGTATCCCAACCGGCATACTGCGGATGGATTTTCGCTTCTACGCGCTCGCGACGCTGCTGGGCTCGCTGCTGTGGTGCTCGGTGCTCGCCTGGTTCGGCATGACGCTCGGCCAGCACCCTGAGTTATTGGCGGGGTCGCTGCACCGCTTCTTCGTGCTGGTGCTGGTCGTGGCGGCCGTGTTGGGGGCGCTCTACTACGCGTTCGTGCGCCCGGTGTCGAAAATCAAATAAACGCTTCCGATCTTAAGTCGTTCGTCCACCTGGCGGCAGCGGCGTCGCAATCGGAAACTTGGCGAATATCGCCGCGGTACCCGCACTGATCTTGGCCTCCGCATTCGGTCCGGTCAGATCGGATACGTTCTGGCTGACAGAGGCATGCCAGATCGGGGTGCGGGATTTGGCGTCGAACAGATCGACCGCAATGCGGGTTTCATCGCGCACATAGGGGCCGTCCCACCCCCAACCGCCGTAGAATCCGCCGCGGCGCCCCCATCCGTAGCCCCAGCCGCCACCGAATCCGGCGTAGTAGTCATCGAACACCTGGCGCGACCCCATGGCGTATCCCACCACACATTCAGCAGTGGCCTGATCAGCCGGCTGGATGCCCTTGGCGGCAAGATTCGAGGCGATCGCGGTGCGCAGGCGCTCAGCATTCAAGGGGTTACCGTACGCGGCCGGTTGATCGGCATTGGCCACGTGTTCCTTGGCGAACGTGTAAGTGTGGCAATTCGACACCGACATGCTGGGGTTGGCGTCGGTGGTGACCGGTAGGGTCGTGCACGCTGTAAGGCTCCCCATCGCTCCTGCCATGACGGCGCAAATCAGACGGCGATTTAACATAACGGACCCTCTCTACCCAGCCAAATTACCTGTGCGATGCATTTGCACCCTAAACGTAGGACTTGAGAATCGGTTGACAGTTCTGCCGCTGCCTCACTTCTCGTCGCTTTCCGAAGGGAAGCTCATTCCCACGGTGTGGTAGCCGCCATCGACATACAGCACCTCGCCGCTAATCCCGGCCGCGAGGTCGGAGCAGAGGAATGCGGCCGCATTGCCGACATCGTCGATCGTCACGTTGCGCCGGATCGGTGAGGTGACCGCCACATGGGCGAGCATCTTGCGAAGACCCGGGATGCCGGCCGCCGACAGCGTCTTGATGGGCCCGGCGGAAATGGCGTTCACCCGGATGCCCTGCACGCCTAAGTCGGCGGCGAGAAAGCGCACATTGGCCTCGAGGCTGGCCTTGGCCAACCCCATGACGTTATAGCCCGGGATGGAG